>DATAIH010000145.1:0-4528 GCA_036262755.1 Candidatus Acidiferrum sp. | reverse complement strand
GAGCGCAGATGATGATATTTTCTCTCCTTATCTCCGGCGGGAGTTCAGAAAAATACGGATTCGGATGATCGATGACAAGTGTCGCTGCGATTTTGAGATCAATCGCGATAAAACAAAGCATTCGGCTCGTGACCGAATGCTTAGCATCGGTTCTCAGTCCAGATTTTGCGGAAGTAGTTGAACGACCTGTCCTTCTCGGGTGCGCTGTCTGGTGCAGTGTCCGGTCGTGTTGGTAAACGCTGCGGCGTTACTCGCGACCAATCCCGGCGAGCGCCGCGCTAAAACAAACTTCCTCGAAAGCGGACTTCTGGCCTGCCTGGCTCACCATCTCAACGGATCGCTCGTTATTACCGGAATCCGGCTCAGTGTCGGTGAGCCGGCGACAGTCTCCTTGACGGGAAAGGAGAGAGCGTGTACTCTCC
The DNA here is from genome assembly GCA_036262755.1 of Candidatus Acidiferrum sp. Classification (GTDB taxonomy): domain Bacteria; phylum Acidobacteriota; class Terriglobia; order Acidiferrales; family UBA7541; genus Acidiferrum. Next base: position 4,106 of record DATAIH010000145.1, on the reverse strand, counting down.
TTTTCCAGATAGGAGAGAACCTTTGACGAAACCGGTTGAACTCCCACAGGGCGCACTTGAGATGCTCGTCCTCAAGGCGGTCTCGCTCGGTCCGCTACATGGATACGGCATCCTGCTGCGCATCCAGCAGATCTCCGGCGAGCGCCTCGAAATCCTGCAGGGCTCCTTCTACACCGCCATCTATCGTCTTGAGCGCCGCAGCTGGATCAAGGGCAAATGGGGGGAATCGGAGAACAATCGCCGCGCTCGTTTTTACTCGATCACCGCTGCCGGTACGCGTCAGCTGAATACCGAGACTGACAAATGGACCGACATGGCCGCGGTCGTTGCCAGCATTCTCAACAAGAAGCCGAACGAGATATGAGTCTCCTCGCCGCAATTCGGAAGCTCTGGCGCTCCATCACGCCACGCACGCAGAGCGACGTTGAAGAAGAGTTTCGATCTACCCTGGACGCCTACCAGGAAGATTTGGTCCGCCAAGGCCTCTCCGAAGCGGAAGCCCGCCGCAAAGCCCGCATCGATCTCGGTCGGCCCACCGCGCAAAACGAAACTTACCGCGACGCCGTCGGGCTCCGCTTTTTCGATGAGATAGGCGGAGACATCCGCTACGGCCTCCGCGCTCTGCGTCGCAACCCTGCCTTCGCCGCCGTCGCCGTGCTCTCGCTCGCGCTCGGCATCGGCGCCACCACGGCGATGTTCTCCCTCATATACGCCGTTCTGTTGCACCCGTTTCCCTACGCCGACGCCGACCGCATCATGAACCCCCACTTTGTCAAAACGCAACGTCCTGACGAGGTTGTGTGGTTTACCCTTAGCAAGGCACAGTTGGATGACCTGCGCCTTGCAGCCCCGGTCGAATCGGTGCTTGGCTTCCACTCCGACCATCTGGAGATCACCAACGACGGGTTACCGGAAGACATCTCGGGCGTGTACCTCACAGAGAATGCCGAGACGTTCTTTGGCGTGCGCCCCCTTTTCGGCCGGATGATCGAGCCATTCGATGCAGGCCACCCGGTGGTTGTTCTCAACTACCGCTTCTGGCAGCGCCGCTTCGGCGGCGATCCCCACGTCATCGGGCGAACGCTGGAGATAGATCACGCCACGTACATGATCGTCGGGGTGATGCCGCGCAGCTTCGCATTCAATGACGACGTCGGCGTCGGCGACGTTTATCTACCGGCCAGTCTCATGGACGCTGTCGCCAACGGCCCCGCCCCCTCCTTCCTACCGTGGATCAAGCTGCGGCCGCACGTCACAGTGGCCGCCGCCAACGCGGCACTCGAGCCCATCGTGCGCGAGATCAAGAAAATCCATTCCGAAGCCTCATTGGCCTACCATCTCGGCCTGCAGCCGATCATCGTGCCTTACCGGCAGGATCTGGGGCGTACGCTCACACTTCTGCTTGCCGGTGTCGTCCTTCTGCTCATCATCGGCTGCGCCAACTGCTCCATCCTTTTGCTGGCGCGTGGCCGCACGCGCCAGCATGAACTCGCGATCCGCACGGCGATCGGCGCCAGCCGCTGGCGCATCGTACGCCAGTTGCTCGTCGAAGCGCTGGTCATCTCCTGCACGGGCGCTGTCCTGGGCGTGGCTGCGTCGTACTGGCTTGCCCGGCTCCCTCTGTTGCTGTCCCCGGACTCCTTTCCAGCCGAATCCTTCATCCGCATCAACGCTTCTGTCCTCGCTTTTTCCGTCGCGCTCGCGCTGCTCTGCGGCATCCTCTTTGGTCTCGCCCCTGCATTGCGTCTCTCGCGCAACGATCCTGCGCGCGCGCTCCCGGGCCGGCAGGCTGGCGTGGTCGCTGCTCCTGCAAGGCGTCGCTGGAGCGTTCTCATCGCGGCGCAGGTCGCGCTCACGCTTCTTCTTATGGCCACCGCGGGCACTGCCATCCGCGGCTTTCTACGGCTTACGCAGATGCCCCTCGGCTACGATCCCGCCAACGTCATGCAGCTCGGCATGGGGCTGCACAACCCGGCCCTTCAGTCGCGGGAAGCGCGCGCCGCGTATATCGAGCTGATCCGGGAGAAGATCGCATCCGTTCCCCGAGTCTCCACGGTCGCTGTCGGCGTCGGCGCCACGCCGCCCCGTGCTGATGTTCAGACCTCGTTCGTCGTCGACGGAAGTGGCGATGGCGAGCAGACGCAGGCTCGTGTGATGCTGGTCGGTGAGCGGTATTTCGCTGCGCTCCGCATCCCTCTGATTCAGGGTCGCATCTGGAATACGGATGAAAACAGCAGGGGAGACTTCGTCGCCGTCGTCAATCGAGCTTTCGCGACACGCTATCTCTCTTCGTCCAATGCCTTGGGCCGACAGCTACGCATTCCCGCTCTCCCCTTTCAGAATCGGTTCACGGCCAGTTCTGCGCAAAGCACCGCCTGGCGTCAGATCATCGGCGTCGTCGGCGATGCGCGCAACGACGGCATCGGTCGCCCCGTCGTCCCCGCCATCTACCTTCCGTACACTACCCTGATGCGGGCCTGGGCGCAGTTCCTCGTCCGCACGAAGGGCGATCCCCTCACCTGCTTGCACTCCATCCGCGCCGCGATTGCATCGGTCGCACCGGACCAGCAGATCTCGATCAGCGTCGGGGACTTCAACGGCACCTTCACGCTCACTGAGGCCATCGAGCACGACGCACAGTACAGCCGCCAGCGGCTCTTCTCCATCTTATTTGGCGTCTTCTCGGCCATGGCGCTCGGGCTCGCGCTGGTTGGCATCTTGAGCGTCGTCGCTTACAGCGTCGCGCAACGCACTACGGAGTTCGGCATCCGCCTGGCGCTCGGAGCGCCGCGCGCACACGTCCTGTGGATTGCAGCGCGGATCGCGCTCGTCAGCGCGGCCGCGGGTATTGTCATCGGTCTTGGCTTTGACAGCTTTCTCGGCGCCGTCCTCGCCCACTGGATGCAAAGCGCCTTTGCCGCACGCAGTCTGTTCACAGCCGCCGCGCTTCTCGCTCTCAGCGCACTCCTCGCCTGCTTGTTGCCCGCCCGCCACGCCATCGCCGTCCCACCCGCCGAGGCTCTGCGCCATGAATAAAGCGTGTCCCATTTGACCAGAGCGCAGGTGCCCTGTTCGGAAGTCACTTCAGGCCGAGTCACTCAGCGACCGTACACGGGGCGTGAGGATTTGGTGGATTTCCGGGTTCCGAGTGTATTGGTCGGCAATACCGACACTGGCCCGGACTTGTAGGAAATAGCTCCTGCCTGGTCGCCAAGTGTTTAGTAATCCGCCCGCGTCCGGCTACCGCATAACAGCTATTCATGCCGATCTCCGAAACGATGGTATGCCGCTTGCCCGCAAAGCAGGTGCGTTGAACACCTACCGAAATTTCGGTGTCATACCAGTGTCATACGAATCGCGATGAATGGCGGCAAACGTTGACTAAAGACTGCAAAGAGAAGGTAAATCTGACTACTCCCATTTAGCTAGATCTTGCTGATTCCCCGCGATTTGTCTCGGCTCCGGCACAATTGTGATTAAATCAGGTACAAGGCTGTTAACCGAAGGGTTGCTAGTTCGAATCTAGCCCGGGGAGCCAAATTCTCCTTCTCCTTCAAGAATCATTTGCGGACCTAACTGTTCACTTCGTATAATCGAAATGGAGAGTTCAATTCATGCCTAAACCAGCGCGGAGCGACAGCATCGTGGTCTCAGCCCTTCGAGCCCGCACGAACTTCGGCAATCTTTTGCGGCGGGTAGAGGATGAACGGCGCTCGCTCGTGATCGAGAAGCGGGGAACCCCGCGTGCGGTGTTGCTGAGCATCCGGGATTACGTCCGCCTGGCGGCCCCGGAACCCGAGGTCCTCCGCCTCCTTGGGGAGGAGTCTCGGGCCAAGGGCAAGGACAAATTGAGTTCGCAGCAGATCGACAAGATTATTCGGGAAACGCGCGCCAAGCAGACGAAGCGCCGATGATTCCGCTTCGTCTTGTCATCGATACGAACATCGTTGTCTCTGCGGCACTCAAGTCCGAAGGACTACAACGCACAGTCCTCCTTCTCGCGCTCACCAAGCCAGCGCGGCTCTATCTTTCTCGTCCAATTTTCGAGGAATATAAGGCGGTATTAGCGCGGCCGGAGTTCCAGATCCGCAAAGGCCTTCGGCAAC
>DATAIH010000144.1:0-23382 GCA_036262755.1 Candidatus Acidiferrum sp. | reverse complement strand
ATCAACGTCGCTTGGGAGCCCAGCACCAGAATGGAGCTGACCGCGTCTCCCACGTTCACGTCGCGCGAGAGAACCAGCCCGTCAATCGGGCTGATGATCGTGGAGTTGCGAAGGTCTTCCTGTGCGTTTTCGAGCGAAGCTCTCGCCTGAGCGACTTCCGCGTCACACTTGGCGATTTCCGCCTGCGAAACCAGCAGGGTCCGCTGCGCGCTGACTTGCTTGTTCAAGGCGAGCTGATAGTTTTTCTCTGCGTCTTCTACCAGGCTTCTCGACATCACGCCATCTTTGTACATCTGCTCGGCGCGCTCCATATTGAGCTTGAGAAAAGGAACGTCGGGGCCTTCCGCATCCACCTTGTTGCGCTCGAGTGTGGCTTTTGCCGACTGAAGCGCTGCCTCCGCAGCCTGCAGATTCGCGCTCGACGCGCGCACCACCGCCTCGAGCTGCACCTTGTCGAGGTCGGCCAGAACCTGGCCTTGCTTCACGCGATCTCCGTAATCCACATAGAGCTTTTTTACGATGCCGCTGGCCTTGGACTTCACCTCCACCTTGGACAACGGCTCAATCTTTCCGGTAGCTACCACCACGCGCGCCAGGTCCCCGCGTTCGACCGAAGCGAGCTTGGAGGGGTCAATCGTGTGACTGGGACTGAGGGCGGCCTTCACGCCGTAAGCGCCGCCGCCTATGAGGAGAACGATTAGCGCGGACCAGAGGATACGCCTGCGGCGTTTCTTGCCATTCTTCCCATTTGCTAACCCGTTGCCATTGCTAGACATACGAGACCCCCTGCTACGACTGACTCGTTATGCTTGGCGCGTTGTTACTGGGCTTTTCTCGGTCGTAGTAAGTACGAAAGAGCTCGCGAAAAGTTCCCTCGCTTAATAGACGATGGAGGAAGCGTTCGGTCAGGCCGCTTAAACGCTTTCCGGAGTTTTGACGCTGTGCACGCAGCCAGCCTATGACACCACCAAGGTGGTTGGCCCCCTTGCTGAGCAAGCCATTCACCCAACTACACCGTGCTGGGAATGGCGGTCTCAGGCGGCCTCGGTGTGGAACGCCGCCCAAGAGCCAGTCTGCGGGACTCATTGTCCGTTCCACGTGTCCCGGGACGGAAAACGGCTTGTTGCGACGAACGATCAGCACATAGCGGACGAGATGTGGATCGAGCCTGCCAAAAAAGTGAGCAGCACACACGACTTTGCGACGCAAACAATGCAAGGGAAGCCGGTGTGCGGCGCTTCGCTAGCGGGCGAGGGCACAAGGCAGGCGGAGCCTCGTGTCCGCCTCAAAGCTGGACTTTGCGGAGACGGAGGGCGTTGGCGATCACCGAAACGGAACTGAAGCTCATCGCCGCACTCGCAAGCATGGGACTGAGCAGCCAACCGAGGAAAGGGTAGATGATACCCGCGGCGACGGGGATGCCGATCACATTGTAGAGAAATGCCCACGCGAGATTCTGCTTGATGTTGCGAATCGTGACGCGGCTCAGCTTGCGCGCGCGCACAATTCCGCGCAGATCGCCCCTGAGCAGGGTGATGCCTGCGCTTTCAATGGCCACGTCCGTCCCCGTACCCATGGCGATGCCGACATCCGCCGCGGCAAGGGCGGGAGCGTCGTTTATGCCGTCCCCCGCCATGGCCACGATGCGGCCTTCGCTCTTCAACTGCCTTACGACTTCGCTTTTTTCTTCGGGCAAAACTTCTGCCCGCACTTCTCGGATCCCAAGTTTGTCGGCAACCATCTTTGCGGATTCCTTGCGGTCGCCGGTGAGAACCACGATGCGCAATCCCTTTTTTTGCAAAGCGCTGATCGCTTGCGGCGTCGACTCCTTCATCAAGTCTGCCAGTGCGATCGCGCCCGCGAGCTTTTCGTTCACCGCGACAAGAACAATCGTGGCCGCAAAAGCCCCTTCAAAACCAAAGGCTTCGTAGAGTCGCTCAGCACCCGACGCTGGGATTTCCCTTTCCCTCAGAAACTTTTCCGTTCCAACGACGAGGTGATCCCCGCCTACTCGCCCTTCCACCCCGCCGCCCGAAGTTGCCCGAAACTCGGTCACTTCGGTCAGACGGATGCCCTTGTCTTCCGCAGCTTTAACGATTGCGCGCGCCAGTGGGTGTTCGCTCGAGTTTTCCACGCTCGCGGCCAGCCCAAGCAGCTCGTCCTTCGAAGTTCCGGCGCCCTGCAAAACGGTTACCGCGTTCACAAGCGGCTTGCCTTCGGTGAGCGTCCCCGTCTTGTCGACCACCAGCGTATCGACCTTGGCGAGAGTCTCGAGCGCTTCCGCGTTTCGCACGAGCACGCCCGCATGCGCGCCGCGGCCCACGGCCACCATAATCGACATCGGCGTGGCAAGCCCGAGCGCACAGGGACAAGCAATGATCAAGACAGAAACGGCAGCGACAAGCGCATGAGCAAAGCGCGGCTCGGGGCCAAACAACATCCAGCCCGCGAATGCCAGGACCGCCGCCACAATCACGGCAGGTACAAAATACGAAGCGACGCGGTCGGCCAGGCGCTGCATGGGCGCGCGACTGCGTTGCGCTTCGCTCACGAGTCTCACGATTTGCGCGAGCATCGATTCGCTGCCCACGCCTTGCGCTTCCACGACGAAGCTTCCGCTGGAATTCAGCGTGCCGCCGGTGACGCGGTCGCCCGCGCGCTTCTCAACGGGCATCGGTTCACCGGTCACCATGGCTTCGTCTACCGCACTCGCGCCTTCGCGAATCACACCGTCGGCCGGCACGCGCTCACCGGGACGCACACGCAGCCGATCGCCGCGCTTGACCCTGTCAAGCGGCACGTCTTTTTCCGTTCCGTCCCCAGAAACAAGATGGGCTTGCTGCGGCGCGAGATTCAGAAGCGCACGAATCGCCCCGCTCGTGCGCTGCCGGGCGCGCAATTCCAGAACCTGCCCGAGCAAAACAAGTGTTGTGATCACTGCGGCCGCTTCGAAATAAACCCGCGCTGCGCCGTCCATGCTGCGGAACGAGACAGGAAAAACTCGCGGGAAAAACGTGGCGACGACGCTGTCGAGATAGGCAACGCCCGTTCCCATGCCAATTAGCGTGAACATGTTCGGACTGCGATTAACGAGCGAGGCCCAGAAGCGCTCGAAGAACGGCCACCCGCCCCAGAGCACCACCGGGGTGGCCAAGACAAGTTCGATTGCGTTGCGAATACTATGCGACAACCGCAATCCCAGCGCATCGCCAAACATCGACAGGACCAGCACCGGCAATGACAAAGCCGCGCTTACCCAGAATCGCCGCCGCATGGAGTCGTACTCGGGCTCTGCCTCGACTTCCGCGAAAACATCCATGGGCTCGAGCGCCATTCCGCATTTCGGGCACACGCCCGGCCCAATTTGCACAATTTCCGGGTGCATCGGGCAGGTGTAGCGCACGCCTTGCGTGTCGGATGGCACAGCCGCGGCAGGTGCGATTGCCGCTGCGGCGTGCCTTGCTTCGCGTCCGGCCTGAATGGGAGCGTGCGCCTTCGCGTGACCCAGCCCGTGCTCGGGCTCCGGGCCTGCCGTGTCCGGAGCTGCAAGAAACCTCTGCGGCTCCTGCTCGAAGCGATCCGCGCACCGCTTAGAACAAAAATAGTAAGCATTGCCGTTGTGCTCGACTCGCCCGGCGGCCTTACGGGGATCGACCGACATCCCGCAAACCGGGTCTTTGGCTTTGGCGGGCTCGGGCAAAATGGGCAGACTTGTGCCAGGCGGTTTCGGTGTCATAGGTAGATCGGACATATCGCTATATTAGATGATTTCCGGGTACCTCCGAATTCATCGGGGCTAGGCCCCGGCTGGTATACTCTGTGCGGTCATAAGCATCCGGAGAGTTTGCACCTTGTCGTCCCCTGCGACTTCCAGCGTCCAAGCCGCGCCGCCCTTACGCATTGCTGCGTTGGTGAAGCGCTTCGGCGAGCTAACGGCGGTCGATGGCATCACGCTCGAACTGCGCCGAGGAGAATGCCTCGGATTGCTTGGTCCCAATGGCGCCGGCAAGAGCACGCTGATTCGCAGCATCGTGGGCCGCGTCATTCCTGACGAAGGCGCCATCTCCATCTTCGGTGCGCGGGCCGATTCCCTTGCTGCGCGCAGCGCTCTCGGCTGGATTCCGCAGGAACTCGCGCTCTATCCCCGGCTGACTTGCCGTGAGAATCTGCGGTCTTTCGGGCGCTATCACGGACTCCGCGGCGCTGTCCTCGAACAAGCTGTCAGCGGGTGCCTCGGCTGGGCAACCCTGAACGAGCGGGCCGGCGAGCTCGTCAAAAATCTCTCGGGAGGGATGAAGCGGCGCCTCAACATGGCCGCCGGGCTCATTCACCAGCCTAAACTGGTTCTGATGGATGAACCGACCGTGGGCGTAGATCCGCAATCGCGCAACCACATTTTCGAAATGATCGAGAAATTGCACGCCGAGGGCATGTCACTCATCTACACGACGCACTATATGGAAGAAGCGGAGCGCCTCTGCGATCGGATCGCGATTATCGATCATGGCAAAATCATCGCGCTCGGTACGCACGCAGACCTCGTGCGCACCACCTTTGGCTCGCGCAGCCAGGTACTGGCGCGCTTTGCGGGAGCAGACGAGCGCATCGTCGCCTGGGTGTCCGAGCGCGGCGGGCACGCCGTGGATGGCACGGCGCAATTCACCATCGAGCACCCCGCCGAGGTCGGCGCTCTGCTCGAGGCTTCGGCAAAGGCCGGACTTGAACTGATCGACGTTTCCATCCGCAAGCCAAATCTCGAGTCGGTTTTTCTGCACTTGACCGGAAGGGAGTTGCGCGATTGATTGCCGCCATCGTTCGCACGGCTATTGTTTCCTTGCGCCGCGACCGCGGTGCGCTGGCGCTGAGCTTTATCCTGCCCGTCGTTTTTTTCAGCATTTTCGCGGTCATTTTCGGAGGACGCCGCAACACGACACCGAAAGTCACGCTCCTCGTCGTGGACGAGGACCACAGCAGGGCTTCCGCGCGCCTGGTTCAGGGTATGCAACAAGAAGGGTCCCTGGTAGTCGAAACCCGGCCCGCTCCCGTAAAGGGAGCGGAGCAGCCCGAATACACCGCCGCCACCGCGGAAGCGGCCGTCAAAGCGGGAACGGCACCCGTTGCGGTAATCATTCCCGACGGGTTCGGCGAGAACCCGATTTCTTTTGGTCCCCCGGATACCAGTCGCCCGAAGATCCAGTTGTTCGAAGATAGCAGTGACGTGGTTGCGCCCCAGGTGGTGTCGGGCCTGCTCCAGAAGGTAGCAATGACTTCCCTGCCCGACGTTATGGCGGAGCAGGGATCAAAATATATCGACCAGTTTGCGGGCGGCCTCACAGGCGAGCAGCGGAATCGCATTGAGCAAGGTCTTGCCTACCTGCGTAAGCAACAAGATAGCGGCGCGACGGCATCCGCCTCCGCGAACGGCAGCGGTGGAATCATCGCGGTCACCTGGCGCGCCGTGGTTGGCCAAAACAAGAACAATCCCATGGTTTCCTTCTACGCCGCCGCGATCGGCGTGATGTTCCTGCTCTTCACCGCCAGCGGCGCGGCGGGCGCCTTGCTTGACGAAGCCGAGAGCGGCACTCTCGATCGCGTGCTGAGTTCCCGCGTCACCATGACCACGCTGATGCTCGGCAAGCTCACCTTCAACTCGTTGTTGGCTTTCTCACAGCTCCTATTGATGTTTCTCTGGGGATGGGCGGTGTTCCGGCTCGACTTCTGGTCACATATTCCAGGCTTTATCGTGATGGGCGTCTCGAGCGCCGTGGCGGTGGCCGCCTTCGGCATTCTGCTGGCCAGCATCTGCAGCACCCGCGCCCAGTTAGGCGCCCTGTCCACGCTCGTCATTCTCGTGATGTCCTCGATTGGCGGCAGCATGTTCCCGCGTTTCCTGATGCCGGTAGGCATGCAGAAAGCGGGCTTGCTGACCATCAACGCGTGGGCGATTGATGGATTCACGAAGGTTTTCTGGCGCGACGAGCCGGTAGCGCACCTCTGGCCGCAGGTCTTGGTTCTCCTGGCGATTGCGGTCGTTCTGTTCGGGATCGCCCGCCGAGTGGCGCGGCGCTGGGAATTCACCTAGCACACAAGCACATCGCGCCGCCCCCGATTCGGTTTGGACGGGTGTTCCTGCCGAGGCTTGGTATAATTCCCGGCATGACCCTCGTCGAAGTGACGTATGAATTGCAGTCTCCGCTGAACGACGATCAGTTGCGCCGCCTCAGCGAATTTGCCAACACCTACGGCTTGCGCCGCTTCCGGCTGGACGATTCGAAAAAGCAATTGTCTTTCGAATACGACGCTTCGCGCTTGCGCGAAACGCAGGTTGCCCACGCCCTCGGCCAAGCCCAAATCGCCGTCGCGCGCCGGCTCAGCTAGTTGCGCGGCTGCTCGGGGCCCCGGCCGAGATCGCACCTGGACTCGGTTGCACAAGGGCGCAAAACGCGCCGCGCCTTTTTTCTCCCCTCCGTGCCGTCGGTGACCTCTGTGTTAAAATCCACGCGCTCCTAGCGCCATTTCGCTAGAGCAGATTAGCCTAATCCCCTTTTCTCCGAGGAGTCCAGATGACGCCAGCCTTTCGCCGTCGCACGTTCCTTCTGCTCAGCAGTGTCATTGCCCCTTTGCTCTTGGCGGCAAGCGCGGCGGCCCAAACCGCTTCCCAGCAGTCCGCACCGGGAACGTTGCCGAGCGAAACGCCGACGCACTTCACCGTGGCCACGGCTACATGGGACTACGAGCGGCGTGACCTGATGATTCCCATGCGCGATGGCGTAAAGCTGCACACCGTGATTCTCGTCCCCAAAGGAGCGAAGAATCGACCGATTCTGCTCACGCGCACGCCCTATAGCGCGACCGAGCTCACATCGCACGCCGAGAGCTCTCATCTCGGCCCGATTCTGTGGGGATACGACAACGCGACGGAGATCATCGTCGAAGGGGGCTACATTCGCGTGGTACAGGATGTTCGGGGGAAGTACGACTCCGAGGGCGACTACGTGATGAACCGCCCGTTGCACGGCCCGCTGAATCCCACGCCCGTCGACCATTCGACCGACACATACGACACCATCGACTGGCTGGTAAAGAATCTACCGGAGAGCAATGGTAAGGTCGGCATCCTGGGGATCTCCTATGACGGCTTCTTGCCTCTGATGGCGCTCGTGAATCCGCATCCCGCTCTCAAGGTCTCCGTGCCCATGAACCCCATGGTGGACGGCTGGGTGGGAGACGACTGGTTCCACAATGGCGCTTTTCGTGAGCAGAACTTGCCGTATATCTACGAACAGGAAGCCACACGCGACAACAAAGCCAAATGGTGGGTCAGCCACTTTGACGACTACGACGAATACATGCACGCGGGTTCCGCGGGCGAACTCGGCCGCGAGCACGGGCTTGAGCAGGTCGGCTTCTGGCGCAAAATTCTCGAGCATCCAAGCTATGACGCGTTCTGGCAAGAACAAGCGATGGACAAAATCCTCGCCGCCCAACCACTGAAAGTTCCGACGATGTTGGTGCACAGCTTGTGGGATCAGGAAGACATCTACGGCGCCATCGCGGTGTACAAGGCCGTCAAACCAAAAGACAACAACAACGACAAGGTATTTTTGGTCATGGGACCGTGGCACCACGGGCAGGAAATTGAGGATGCCAGCTCGCTCGGCGCATTGAAGTTCAGCAGCGATACCGGGCGCTACTTCCGCGAAGAAATTCTTGCGCCGTTCCTTGCCCAGTATCTTAAGGACGGGGCGCCGAAGGCCGACGTCGCGCCGGTGACCGCCTTCGAAACCGGCACAAACCAATGGCGGCGCTTGCCGGCGTGGCCTGCCGGCTGCGCGACCGGCTGCGCCATTCACGCGACTCCGCTTTATCTTTCCGCGGGATTGCGATTGAGCTTTGCTGCGCCGAAGACGAACGATGCGCCATTTGACGAGTTCGTGTCCGATCCTCGAAAGCCCGTGCCTTATCGCGCGCGGCCCGTTCAGCCGGTTGCCTACGGCGACGGCTTTACGTGGTCGGAATGGCTCGTGGACGATCAGCGCGAAGCTTCGGGCCGGCCCGACGTTCTCGCGTTTGCATCCGAGGAATTGAGCGAGCCGGTGAAAATCAGTGGGCAGCCCATTGCCAACATTGTCGCGTCTACCAGCGGCACCGATTCCGACTGGGTTGTCAAGTTGATTGACGTCTACCCGAACGAGGTGGCGGGCCAGAAAGAAATGGGCGGCTATCAATTGATGGTTTCCGCGGACATCTTTCGCGGGCGGTATCGCGAGAGTCTGGAAACCCCAAAAGCGCTGGCGCCGGACAAGCCCTTGCTGTACCGCTTCGGTCTGCCGACAGCGAATCACGTCTTTCTGCCCGGACATCGCATCATGGTGCAAATCCAGTCGAGCTGGTTTCCGCTGTACGACCGGAATCCACAGACATTTGTGCCGAGTATTTTCTGGGCCAAGCCGGGCGACTACCGAAAGGCGACACAGCGAATTTACCATGGCGCGGGACAAGCGAGTTTTGTTGAGTTGCCGCTCGTTTCGGCGCAGTAGGAGGCTAAACCGACCGGAAGAAGTCGAGCACAGAAAAATGGGGCCCCCGCTTGGGGTCGTTTTCACGGGCGTAAGGCCTTCGATGCCGGCTTCGCTCGGCCAGACCGCTTTGAAACGATCCGCGAAGAGGGCTCCGCGCCATTTCCTTCGGTGCACCCTTCAATACCCGGTCAGTCGGTACCGGCCGCTGCCTTTCCGTAACCCGATTAATCAGGCACTATCGGTCTAGCTGCAGCGGCCCCATTTCTGATTGGTGTAGAAGGTCACGGTCGACCACTGACTCTCGAACCGACTCACTTTAGCAATCTCGCAGACCAGATACACCGTGGTGTCTTTGGCTGCCGACTCCTACGCACCCCGTATTTCGATCGAAAGGTGCCATGCTAGACTCTGACGTTCGTCGAACCGTCCCATTGTGAGGTGCGGTCTATGCCGTACTTTGTGAAGAGCCGAGGACCGGCGGTGTTGAACCGTGGCCCTTTTGAGACCTATCGAGAGGCTAATGCCAAAAGGGACGAGCTTCAGGCGGAGCCTTTGTACGCGGGACAGGAAATATATGTGGACTACGTGCCCCACGTCGAGCCAAAGCGCCGCGCTCCTCTCGGTCCCCGTCGCCGGAAACATCGCTCCGGGGGTCGGTCCGGTTCTCGTGCGGGGCGCTCTTCAACTCGTGGTGGTTCGACGACCGGCGCAGCGCGGCGAAAGAAGAGACGCACGAGGAGAGTGGGCCGACGGCGTTAATGACAAGGCAGCGAACGTTTGATGGTGAGCCCGCAGTTGGCGCCCAATCCACGGTGGGGCGTCAGTGCCGCCAACAGCGAGCAGGTGTGCCCACCTTGCCTGCCTGTTCTCCGAGCACGGGTGACACAGTTGACGGAAGTGACGGAGCAAGTCCTTTGTTTTCTGTAAGTGGTTGGTGCAAAAGGGGCGACTCTTGGTACTGGGAGAACCCAGGTAACGGAACTCCCGAACTCTCCGCGCTATCGGTTTTCTTTCGAAGCTGGCACAAGATGGGGCATGCGGTGCTTCCTCTCTGTAAGACACCCCGGCGGCCAGGTTTCCTTACGGCTTTTCGGCGCGGGAATTTGCCTGCTTGCCTTGGCGCCGCTGCTGCTTGCCGATACCACAACACTGTTGCGCCGTACGCCGCCCGCCGGCTGCTACTGCCATTGTGCAGAATCGAAGCTCGAGGCCGGCTGCGTGAAGATGTGCGATTCCAAGAAATATGCGTCTCGCTGGTGGGCCAAGAGTTGCGCGAAGCCGCACATGAGCTCGCCGAGGCGCGACTCGCATGCCGGACCGCGGTTCCCACATCCCGGGCGGTCGGAGCGCGCCCAACTTTAGAACCCAGTTCTCGGCTCGTGACTTGGGGCTAGAATCGGCTCGCGTTTCTCAGTTCCAATTTTCGCAGTTCCCGGATCTTCCGTTTGCTTTCTCTCGGTCGTCGCTTTGTGGTTTTTCGCAATTCCGCGGGAATTACGCGGTGTTAGCCGCTGAAATGGGAATGGAAGGATGGAGAGTTCCGCGGCCTTCGCCAAGAAGATCCGCGAAGATTTCGGGAATTTCGAAGATGGCGCGATTGTCTTGCGCCGAAACATTTCTGCGAAACTCCGCGAGCGTTCGAGGCTCGAGCATCCGCTGCACGCCCTTCGCCACGTCCTTAAAGCTTTTCAGGACGATCCCCACATTTTTCTCCTTGACCCATTCCGCGTTGTAGCGCTCCTGAGGAAGGGTCCAGGCATTGCACTCGATCAGCACGGGAAGCTTCCTGATCATGGCCTCCGCAATACTGCCGGGGCCGGGCTTGCCAATCAGGAAGTCGGCTGCGCGCATCAGCTTGTGCACCTCTTTGGTAAATCCGACAACGTACACGGGCATCTTCCAGGGCCGCGAACGCAGTTTGGAGGCAAGCGCTTCGTTGCGGCCGCAAATCAAGATCAACTGCAAAGGCAGCAATTCCGCGTCGAGACGTTTGGCGATGTCCAGCATGACCTTCGAGCCGTGTCCACCGAAGAGGACTATGGCCGTCGTCCGATCCGGCCGCAAACCCATCTGTTTGCGCAACTCCAACGAATCGGAACTGTCTGAGGCATAAAAGTCGGGCCGCACAATCATTCCTGACGTTCGAAAAATATGGGTGGAGTCATGGCCCATCGCGCGGGCCTGCTCTGCGGCTTTTTCCGTGCCGGCGACGACGTACTGTTCTCTGATAGGTTCAATCCAGAAACGCGGCGGAAAATCCGCCAGGTCGGTGATGATGGTGGCGAAAGGTCGGCCGGGGTAAACCCGCGTCCAACTCTCGCAAATCTGGCGGTTGAAATGGGGGATCACCGAAATAAGAAGGTCCGCGGGATGTTCACGCCAGTAGGTTTCAAGCAGATTCACCAGGCGTTTGTGGAAGAGCCGAATGGTGCCTTGCAGAAGGCGCAGAAGATACCTACTGCCGAGAGTCCATCCGTTTTGCAGAAGAATGTTGTATTGCTGCTGGATGCGAATGCCCGTCAGCTTGCGGAGCACGTCGAGCCGGTCGGTGAGGTCCTGGAACTGTACTAGACCTACCTGCCAATTCCGTGGCTGCTGGGAAATGACGGTTTGCAGTGCAACGGCCGCGTTTCGATGCCCTCCTCCCGCGTCGTGGTAGACGATAAGGATTCTCTTCATTGGAGAGATTCTGCCATAGCGGAGCGGAGTTGTCGCAGAGCACACTCGATGCCATGTGGACAATTGCGTAACTCACGTGTGCTCAATGAGTTCGGTCGGCACATTCATCCACATTTCTCACCCTCTTCACAGGTTGTTCATATTACGGGCAGACAATTCTCTCATGCGCTGCGACCTCCATGTTCACACCAAGGCTTCCGGAATGTTCAACCTTCCCGGCCTCAAGCACTTGTGTCAGGAGTGCTACAACGAGCCTCTTGAAGTTTACGACCTTCTGAAACGGAGAGGCATGTCGGCCATCACCGTCACGGACCACGACTCGATTGAAGGTTCCGAGGCATTGCGGTCGCTGCCGGACTTCTTTCTGAGCGAAGAAGTCACCGTGCGAATGCCCAGCGGAACCGAAGCACATCTGGGCGTCTACAATCTCAGCGAGCGCGACCACCTGGAGATTCAGCGCCGCGCCAATGACTTCATCTCTCTGTTGATGTATCTGACGGAGCGGAAGCTGTTTTTTAGCGTCAACCACGTCTTCTCCGGATTAACGGGGCGCCGCGACGCGGAAGATTTTGTCTGGTTCGAGTCCTACGTCCCCGCCTATGAAGCGCGCAACGGCCAGATGTGGCGGAAGAGCAATGAATCCGCAGCGCAACTCGCAGCGCGTCTCGGAAAGATCGCGGTAGCGGGCAGCGATGCACACGCCCTTTCTGGAGTCGGCCTCACGTACACGGACGTGCCGGGGGCACGAACCGCCAATGAGTTTTTCGCCGGTTTACGAGCAGGCTGGGGCCGCGTGTCCGGAGAGCATGGAAGCTGTTCCAGACTTACCGCGGATGTTTTCAGCATCATTGGATCATTTTTCGCCGACATGCCTTGGACGGCGGTGCTCTCTCCGCTTGCCCTACTGGTGCCAGTCTTCTCCGCGGGGCATTGGATGAACGAAATGCGTTTCTGCAGAAAATGGCGTGCGGCGACGGAAAATAACGGAAAAGGGAAACGCCAGATGTGGGACATCGATCCCCGTTTCGAGGCGAATTGGGCGAGCTGAAGTCGAAGGATTTGCCTTCAGCCGTTCGTATGAGGTGAGGCAATGGCAATGGCGCGCAGCCTCTGGGGACACATCGAGCGCCGCGATCACCGGTTGATGCGGCGGATGAACCGGTGGCGAGCTCCACGGTGGATTCGCATCTGGACGATCACCGCGACGCGCTTGGGTGACGGCTGGGTTTGGTACGGGCTGGGCCTCCTCCTGCTTGGTTTCGGCGGCCCGCGGCGGTTTGCCGCGGTGGGCGCGTCCGCGGCGGCGGCCGTGTTGGGAATTTTTTTATTCAAGGTTCTCAAACACCTGAGTCAGCGGCCGCGACCCTGTCAGATTGAGCCACACTGTTGGTCGAGAATCCTGCCGCCAGATCAGTTTTCGTTTCCCTCGGGCCACGCCATGACCGCGTTTTCCATCGCGCTGGTCATCAGCTACTTTTATCCTTCGCTGGAAGGTGTGCTTTTGTTTCTGGCGTTGAACATCGCCATCTCCCGGATCGTGCTGGGAATGCATTTTCTCAGCGACGTGCTGGCAGGAATAGTGCTGGGCGTTGCGCTGGGATGCGCTTCGATTACAGCGTTTGCGTCCATGGGACTCGTGTAGTTCGACGCGCCCCCGCGCGCCATGCCTTGGGACTTCGTTGTTGCCTTTGCCGCGCTAGTCTCAGATCGGCGGCTTGGTATGAGGTGCGAGCGATTCGCGGAAAGCAGAAAGATTGTTCTTATCGACGATGGCGGTTCCCGTATCCACCCAAGCCGGCATGGGAGAGGTTGGCGCCCCTCTCCAATCCTTGTAGTCGTGAACGGCGTTGTGATGGAGATCGTCCAGGAACTTCAGACCATAAAAACTCATGACATAGGGTTTCTGGATGACCGTAGCGGTAATCGCGCCGCGCTGAATCCAGTCCAATGTTTCGGGATCTTTGTCAAACGCCACGATCGGAATCTTGCCGGTGAGGTCCAGGCGATGCAGGGCATCGGCGGCGCCTTCGCCTCCTGAAGCCTCTAGCCCGATAATGCCGTCGGGCTTTTCCTTGCCCTGAAGAAGAGGGGAAATGGCGTCGTAAGCGTTGCGGGAGTCCCCTTTGTCATCAATGGTCTTGGTAAGTTTGATTCCGGGATATTTCTTGAAGGCTTCCTCGACGCCGCGAACCCGTTCGTCAAGATTGAATTGCCCAGGGATGGTAATCACAACGACATTTCCCTTGCCATGAAGCAACTCCGCCATGCGCTTGCCGCTTTCCTGGCCGGCGCGGAAGTTGTCCGTCCCGACGAAAAGAATGCGATTGGACTCCGGCGAATCGGCATCCACGGAGATAACCGGTATGCCTTGCTGAATGGCGCTATTGATGGGATCCCGGAAAACTTCTGGATTTGCAGCTGAGACCAGGATTCCCGAAGGGTGTTGCGCGACAGCTTGCCGGAAGGCGGCCACCTCATCGTTGGGGGAAAAGTTAGCTGGCCCCGCCAGCTCAGCTTTTACGCCTAACTGCTTGGCAGAATCTTCCAAACCCGCCGCCGCTTCCTGCCAATAGGGCAAGCTGGTGTTGAAGGCGACAAAAACGTAGCTTTCGTCCTTCTGGTGGTAAGGTGCCTGACAGGAAGACAGCAATCCAGTCAGAAGAATCGCCGGAACAAGTCTAGAAGCCAGGTGGACTTTCATGGCCGGCCTCCTTGCTGAAGTTTTTTCAAATGCAGCTCAAGCCGAGGACACAATCCGGGTACAATCTGGGTTCTCCGAGGGGCAAGCCTATCACAGCTGAAGCACCAAAGCGCATCTACTGAACTTGCACTTCAGGGGTATTCGTTGAGAATGAGCGACACCAGTGTGACGGCCGGCACTTCCACCGTGCGGCGCGGGCTGCGCGCGGATGCGAGATTCCTCGTTCAAGTGTCGCGGCCGGGGCTTTGGAGCACAACGGCACTGTTCTATCTTTTGCCGTTGGGCCATCGAGACTTTGCGCATTCCGGGCGGATCTGGCTGGGACTACTCTTCGTGCTCTTTCCGCTGGGGTTGTTGCTCTATGGAGTAAACGACCTGGCCGACGCCGAGGCCGATCAACTCAACCCCAGGAAAGGGACGTATATGTTTGGCTCGCGGGGCAGCCGCGAGCAACTGGCGGCCTTGAAGTGGCAAATCGTCGCGGCGCAACTTCCCTTCCTGGCGGCGTTTTTGCTGCTCGTTGGTCCGCGGATCTTGGGGTGGTACGGAATTCTGCTCTTGGCGGTCGGAATCTATAACGCGCCACGCTTTGGATGGAAAGGTCATCCGCCTTTCGACGTTCTGATTCAGGCGAGCTACTTGCTCGTCTTTGTCCTGAGTAGCTGGCTGAACAACGTACCGCAACTGCCATGGCAGACGTTCTTGTTTGGTGCGCTGTTCGCGATGCACTCGCATGTCTTTGGCGAAGTCATGGACATCGAGCCCGACCATTTGAGCGGCCGCAAAACCACCGCCACAGTCATCGGCCGCGTGACGGCGAAATTCTTGATCGTTGCCCTTCTTGGCATGGAGACCCTGCTGGCGCTGCTCTACTTTCATGATTGGATCGTCGCGGGATTTCTCGCGCTTGGCGCTGTCTGGTTTGCGCTCGACGCAACGCTGGTTTGGAAGGACCGCAAGTATCTCCCGAAACAGATGCGCCTGTTCCTTTGGGGCTGGAACATTGCGGCGTTGCTCGGAATCTTCTGGAATTGGGCGCAAAGCACGCTCACACATTTGCCGTGAACCGGAGATTTTCCCTGCGACCCTCAGATGGCGGTCTTCCGCAGCACGAGGGCCTCGGCCATCAATCGGGCACGGTGGACCTGGGCCTCAACCCAGGGCGCGACGCGTCAATGGAGCTTGGTTCTCCGTTGGCAAAGGAAAGGCTTGTAAGATGACCCGAAAATACTTGCTCGAAATCAGTGTGGATGGCGTCGAGAAAGCCATTGCCGCGGAGCGAGGAGGAGCCAACCGCATTGAATTGTGTGTCGAGTTGT
Organism: Candidatus Acidiferrum sp.; assembly: GCA_036262755.1. GTDB lineage: Bacteria > Acidobacteriota > Terriglobia > Acidiferrales > UBA7541 > Acidiferrum. Next base: position 8,161 of record DATAIH010000144.1, on the reverse strand, counting down.
CCGTTGGCGGGTTGACGCCAAGCCGCGAATTGCTGCGCAGCGTCCGCGAAAAAGTGCACATCCCTGTCTACTCGATGATTCGGCCGCGTGAGGGAGACTTCGTTTACAGTGCCGCGGAGTTTGCGGAAATGGAGCGCTCGGTTGGCGTCGCCAGCGAATGCGGCATGGATGGCGTGGTACTGGGGATCCTGCGAAAAGATTTCAAGGTGGAGGTCGGCCGAACGCGAAGGCTCGTCGATCTCGCGCGGCCTCTGCCGGTAACGTTTCACCGCGCGTTCGATGAGTGCGGCGATTTGCGAGAGGCGCTGGAAGAAGTGATTCAGACCGGCGCTGCCCGGATTCTTAGTTCCGCGGGTGCGAAAACCGCGCTGCAGGGATCCGCGAAACTGGCGGAACTCATCGCCGCGACGCGGGGCCGAGTCCTAATCCTCCCCGGAGCAGGCATCACCCATTCCAACATTGCCAAGGTCCGAGAAAGGACCGGCGCGGTCGAATTCCACTGCGGCCTCGGCACCGTGCTTCCCTACGCGAGCCGCGACTACCATGCGTTTGAGCTTGAGGTCCGAAAGCTCATCGAACAGCTGTCCGGCCGGCAGTGAACTGCGCGTCCCGTTATGCCCCCAGCAAAAACAGCGCCGCGGATGCTCCGTCATTGGGCGGCGGCGGTTGGGCTGGGCATTTCCATGCTGACCGAAGCAGCGTCGCGCTACGGGGCCGTGCGACGCGGCTAGGCGCGACGCTCGAACGCGAAGAGCGAATGGTCGAGAGCTTGGAGGAAAGGATTTGCCGCGCACGCGCTGGCGCTCGGATGGATGCCGATTAGGAATCACCGCGCGCTTCGAACAATCACGGGCTTGAAGATCGAGGATTCGACGAAGGCGGGCACAAGCAGAAGGCCGGCCCGATGCCAGCGGTAGGCATGCGGTGGCACGAGGTACCGTGCCCCTAGGGCGCGAGCCGAAGGGAAAAGCCCAAAAGCGCCGTCGAGCCGCCGCACTCCTAAGTCAGGCTTTTTGCGCCTGCCGGCGGAGGAACGTGGGAACGTCCAAGTCGTCGGCAGGAACTTCCGGGCTGACTTCGCGCACGTTGCGCTGGACCTGTTGCACCACGTTCGCGGGCTGGGGCTCCATCATTTCGCGTCCCGCTTTCCAGGTCTTGGGCAGGAAAGACTGCTTCGGCAGCGCGTTTTTCTTGTTGGCTTCCTTGAAGCCCGCGGCGATCACGGTGATTTTAACGGAGTCCTTCATGGTGTCGTCCTGGACGGCGCCAAAAATGATGTTGGCGTTCTCGTGCGCGGCTTTTTGAATGACCGTCGAGGCCTCGTGAACCTCGTGGAGCGTCAGGCTGGAGCTGCCGGAAATGTTGATGAGGATGCCCTGCGCCCCCTGGATGGAATTGTCTTCGAGCAGCGGGCTGGCGATGGCGCGGTTGGCGGCGTCAATGGCGCGATTCGAGCCTGTGCCCACGGCGGTGCCCATCACCGCGTAACCCTGGCCATGCATGATGGCTTTCACGTCGGCAAAGTCGCGATTGATGATGCCAGGTACGGTAATGATGTCGGAGATGCCCTGCACGGCCTGGCGAAGAATGTCGTCGGCGATGCGGAACGCGTCAAAAAAGCTAGTGCCGCGCTCGACGGTGTCCATCAGGCGCTCGTTGGGAATCACGATGACGGTGTCTACGGCGCCGATCAACTCCTGGAGCGCCTGCTCGGCCTGCATCATGCGGCGCTTGCCTTCGAACAGGAACGGCTTTGTGACCACGGCTACGCTCAGTGCGCCCAATTCGCTGGCAAGCGAGGCGACCACTGGCGCGGCTCCGCTGCCGGTTCCGCCGCCGAGGCCGGAAGTGATGAAAATCATATCCGCGCCTTCGAGCGCTTCGATGATTTTTTCCGTGTCTTCGAGCGCAGCCTTGCGGCCAACCTCGGGATTGGCGCCCGCGCCGAGTCCCTTAGTGAGCTTCGCGCCGAGCTGCAGCTTCATGGGCGCCTGCGAAAGCTTCAGCGCCTGCAAGTCGGTGTTCGCGGTAATGAACTCGACGCCCTCCAGCTTGGCGCGAATCATGCGGTTCACGGCGTTGCATCCGCCCCCGCCCACGCCGATGACTTTGATCTTCGCCGGTTGCAATTCCTCGCTGAAACTCATGCGAATTCCCGCGTCTCTTCCCATCATATTTTGTCGACCTCCTCCAGATTCGCTGCGCCCAGCGGGCAGGGTCACGAGGCACCCGCGAACATGGCTTTCAGTTTGGATACCAGGGTCCCCGAGCGATGCGGACCGGACCGGCGCGCTTTCACGCCGGTCAGCACCAGTCCCACAACCGTGGCGTACTCCGGCAGAGCTACCTGTTCCGGGAGGTCCGCCAAACCCTTGGGCTCCGCGATGCGCACCGGCAAGTGGAACGATTGCTCGATGATGTCATCGAGGCCGCGCAAACGCGCGCCGCCGCCGGCGAGAATGAATCCAGCGGGGATCTGGCCGTCCAGGCCGGCGCGCTGGAGATCGTCGCGAATGAGCGAGAGCAATTCCATGGCGCGAGGCTCGATGATGTCCGTCAGCATGTGCGGAAAAATCGCGCGAGGCGGGCGGTCGCCAACGCTGGCGATCTCAATCGCGCCGTTATCCGTGATGAAGGAAGAAGCCGCCCAGCCGTGGCGGCGCTTGACACGCTCGGCCTCGGGAATGGGCGTGCGCAACCCGACGGCAAGATCGTTGGTGAAATGGTCGCCGCCAATGGGAACCACGCCGATGTGACGAACAACCCCGGCGCCATAGGCGATGATTTCCGTCGTGCCACCACCGATATCCAGCAAGCAGCAACCGAGGTCGCGCTCGTCCTGGGTCAGACAGGCTTCGGCGGCAGCGAGCGGCTCGAGCACCGTATCGCTGATGAGAATGCCCGCTCTATTCGCCGCGGTAACCAGATTCTGCGACGCGGCGACCGAGGAAGTGACCACGTAAACGTTGGCGACGAGGCGCTGGCCAACCATCCCGACGGGGTCGCGGATGCTGTCTTGGGCATCGACAATGAATTCGTGCGGAAGGACGTGCAAGACTTCGCGGTCCTCGGGAAGAGAAATGCTGCGGGCGGCATCAACAGCGCGACGCACGTCTTCCCTTTCGATGTCTCGCGGGCGAGGGCCAAGGCTAATGCCCCCACGGCTGTTTACGCCGCGTACGTGGTTACCCGCCACGCCGATAAGCGCTTCTTCCACGGGCACGCTGGCCACGCCTTCGGCTTCTTCCACGGCGCGACGGATCGAGCTCACCGTGGAATCGAGATTGACGATGAGACCTTTTCGCAGACCTTTGGATTCGGCTGCCCCGAGCGCGAGAAACTTTACGAACTCGCCTTCGATTTCGGCGATGAGGATGGAAGTTTTTGTGCTGCCAATGTCCAACCCGACGAGGTATTTGTCTTTCTTGGCCAATCCGCCGCTCCTGCTATTTTGTCTTTGCGGCCACCGTGCCGGGACTGGTGTCCGGATTTACGACCACTTGCCGCGCATATTGCAAATCGATGGATTGGACAGGCCCGGTGTGGGCCTGCCACTGGGCAAAATTGTCGACCAGCATCTTGTACTTGCCGGAAAAATCGCTGGAGCCAAAGTGCACTGCGACCGCTTGCGGATCGGTCGGGCTAACCAATCCGGTCATGACCACGCGCACGTCCCTGGGCAGGGAGAGATCCACTTCGCTGACGTTTTCAGACGAGCCCCCGCGCACCAGTTCGATATCCTTCATGAATTCCTGATACAGCTGCATGCGCTTTTCGCGCTGATCGCGAGGCAAGTCCTCCGAAACACCGACCGCGATCGGAAACTGAAAGTCCGCGTCGCGAGGACGATCGAGAATCACGCCGTGGGCGTCAACGAGCGCCACTTCGTTGCCATTGCGCACAAAGGCGATGGGCGTGCGTTCGGTGAGCTCGATGCGAATGCGATTCGGGAGAATGCGCGCGACGGTCGCAGACTCGACCCAAGGAATCTGCTCGAGCTGGCTCCGCCGAAGATCCAGGGAAATGCGCAAAACGCTGTGATTGCGATCTTCCACGAATTGCTTCAACACGGCTTCGCGGGTAACCACGTGATTGCCGGTCAGCTCAATCTGCTCGGGCTTCAGCAACAGCATGGACGGCGAATAAAGAAGAAATCTTGTCCCATAATACGCACCGGCGGTTATGGCCGCGCTGGTAGCGACGAAAAGCAGGAACCGGCGATAGAACGTCCAGCCGTGGCCGCCCAACTTCTTACGGCGAATTTCAACGGGCTTTTGGCGGCGCAGATAACGCGGCTCATCGTCGGCCACCAGCTCGGGCCGATAACGCTCGCTGGCCTCCGCCGGCGCGCTCGCGTTCCTTTGCATGGGCTTCAGGCGCTCCAAACGACCACCTCATTTTCCAAAGCCACGCCGTAAGCTTTCTGGACGCGCTCGCGCACGTTGCCGATCAGCGCTTGCATGTCTTTTGCGGAGGCCTGACCGGCATTCACAAAAAAATTGGCGTGGCGGTCGCTGACTCGCGCATCGCCCAGGGAAAGCCCTTTGAGCCCGAGTTCATCAATCATGCGGCCCGCGGAGGCGCCCGGAGGGTTTTTGAAGATGCAGCCGGCACTTTTTTGCCCAAGCGGCTGACTGGAGCGCCTTTTTTCGTTGCAGATACGAATGCCTTTTAGAATTTCGTTGTACGGTTTGGAGGGTAGTTCCAATATCACTGCGAGCATCATATCATCAGCCGCAAAAGAAGTGTGGCGATATTCGAAAGAAATTTGATGCCCCCGGAGGGTTTCGATTCTCCGGGTGGAGGCGCGGTAGAGCTGCACCTCGCGGACGTAGGTGCCGATTTGCATCCCGTAGGCGCCGGCATTCATGCGCAGCGCTCCGCCGACGGTGCCGGGAACCCCAATCAAGCCTTCCATGCCCCCGAGGTCATGCTTAGCGCAAGAGGTGACGGTGCGGCCCAGGTCCGCCGCGGCGTCGACGCGAGCCAGATTGCTTTCCAAGATGACATCGGGATCGGGGGGGACGAGCTGCAAAACCACCCAGGGCAGCTCGCCGTCATCGACCAACAGATTTGACCCGCCGCCAAGAAACTTGTGGGGAATGTGGTCCTCGTCCAGAAGACGCAGCAGATCGGGAATGCTTTCGTGTTTCGCGATGCGCAGCACGTCGGTGGTTCCGCCAATGCCGAGAGAAGTCCATTCGGATAGTTTTGCCCCATGGCGCAACTCCACGCCGAGCTCCGCCAAATGTCCGCGCAGTTTAGGATCGCTGATGCGCATGTCGCGCCGGGTGCGCGGCCTCCAGCAGGGTGATGAAATCGTTGCTGGCCCGGCTGACGCTACCGGCGCCGATGGTCAAAATGGCGTCGCCGGGGCGGGCCAGCTTTAACAGATACTCGGTGGCCTCCGGAAGCGAGTGGGAGTAGTGAACGTTTTTGTGGCCGGCGCCGCGAATGGCATTGGCGAGACCCTCGCCGGTCACGCCGGGGATGGGCGCCTCGCCCGCCGGGTAGATGTCGGACAACACGAGAACGTCGGCGTGGTTGAACGCGCGGCAGAATTCCTCCCAAAGATGCCGCGTACGCGTGAAGCGATGTGGCTGGAACAGCACCAGCAGCCGTTTGAACTTGCAGCCGCGGGCGGCCGCGAGCGTTGCGCGGATCTCGGCGGGGTGATGCCCGTAATCGTCGATAACCGTGATGTCGTTCACCGTGCCCTTGATGTCGAAGCGGCGGCCAACACCGGCGAATTTTGCTAGGCCCTCGCGAATCAGGTCGGCGGCAACGTTGAGATACAGGGCTACGGCAGCGGCGGCGGCGGCATTGCGTACGTTGTGCATCCCGGGGGGATGGGACAGGCGGAAGACGCCCAAATCATCGCCTTTATAAGTAAGTCTGAACTGGCTCTCTAGGCCCTCGAGTTTTATATCGTTAATGACCAGATCAGCCTGGCTGGAGGTTCCATAAGTGATGATGGGACGTTTTACGGCGGGGATGATGGCCTGGACGTTGGGCTCGTCGATCGACAGAATGGCCGCGCCATAAAACGGCACACCATTCACAAACTGAGTGAAGGCTTCCTGAATGTCCTCAAGCGAAGCGTACTGGTCGAGATGCTCACGATCGATGGTCGTCACCACGGCGACGACGGGCGCGAGCATCAGGAAGCTGCGGTCGCTTTCGTCGGCTTCCACGACAAAGTACTCGCCTTTACCCAAACGGGCGGTGGTTCCAGCTTGATTGACGCGCCCGCCGATCACGAAGGTTGGATCGAGATGCGCGGCGGCGAGGACGGAAGCGACCATCGAGGTGGTGGTGGTCTTGCCGTGCGCTCCGGCGACGGCGATGCCGTATTTCAAGCGCATCAATTCCGCGAGCATCTCTGCGCGCGGGATGACCGGAATCTTCCTGTTGTGCGCTTCGAGGACTTCCGGATTGTCGGGCCGCACGGCGGACGAAGTCACCACCACGTGAGCGCCATCGGCGTTCGACGCCTGGTGGCCCTCGTAAATGGTTGCGCCCAATTCTTGCAGCCGGTCCGTGATGTTCGAAAGCTTCAGGTCGGACCCGGAAACGGAGTAGCCCAGGGTCAGAAGGACTTCGGCGATGCCGCTCATACCGATACCGCCGATGCCCACGAGATGAATGCGTTGGAAATTGCGAAAGGAGACCATCATGGATTTGCCCTTATTCTTTACCTCGCACGTTTGCGGCCTCTTCAATCAGATTGACGATTTCCTGCGTGGCATGAGGGCGGGCTAATGCGCGCGCGTTGGAAGAAAGCTTTTCGATTTCTTGCGGTTGATCTAGCAGCGAGAAAATCTCGGTGGTCAGCTTTTCGGCTGTCAGCTCGGGCTCAGTAATGAGGCGTCCTGCGCCGGCGCGCGCCATCTCCTGCGCGTTGCGCAATTGATGGCTGTCCGTGGCCCTACCAAAGGGAATGAAGATCCCGGCGCGGCCTGCGGCGGCAACTTCCGCAGCGGTAATGGCCCCGGCGCGGCAAACAATAATGTCCGCCCAGTTGAAGCGCTCGGGCATGTTGGTCATAAAAGGCACGACTTCGGCAAGGATCTGGCGGCGTGCGTAAGCGGTGCGGACCGCGTCATAGTCGCGTTCGCCGGTTTGATGCACGATGCTCAGCTGGTTTTTTCGCGTTGCAAGGCGGTCCATGGAATCCACAAATGCGCGATTAATCGGCAGCGCGCCCTGGCTGCCGCCGGTGATCAGCAAGCGCAGAGGATTCCCCGGCATTTGCGGCGCAATCGAAAAGAACTCCGAACGCACCGGACAACCGGTAACCACGGCTTTTTTCCCCCACGCCCGCGCAGAAATCTCATAGCCGGTGGCAATGCGCTTCGCCAGGCGCGCGAGAAGTTTGTTCGTCAGGCCCGGCTCCGCGTTTGGCTCGAAAATAATGTTCGGCACGCCGGCGAGCCACGCGGCCAGCAACATCGGGCCCGCGGCGTAGCCGCCGACGCCAAACGCCGCGACGGGTCTGTGCCTGCATAATACTTGGCCGGCGTCCAACATGGCCGGAACCAGCATCGTCAAGTTTCGGGCGAGCGTCGCTCCGCCCTTGCCTTTGAGTCCCGCGACACGCAGCGTTTCGAGCGGCAAGCCTGTCTGCGGCACCAGCTTCATCTCAATCCCGCGCTCGGTTCCCACCAGCACCACTTCTCTCTCTTTCCCCCGGGCCAGCCATTCGCGGGCAATGGCCAGCGCCGGGAAAACATGTCCGCCTGTGCCGCCGCCCGCGATCAGCAGTTTCACGTGATGCGCCCGCTTCTCAAGCTTCCGTGGCTTGCTGCGAAATATTGAGTAGCACGCCGGTGCCCAGCAGCATCACCAGCAAACTCGAGCCGCCGTAACTGATGAACGGCAGGGGAATGCCTTTGGTCGGAACCATTCCCAGAACTACCGCGAAGTTGATCAGCGCCTGCCACAACACCATGGTCGTGATGCCCAGGGCGAGCAAGCGGCCAAACGCGTCGGGCGCGGCGAAAGCCGCGCGAATACCGCGCCTTCCGTAGACGACAAACAGCGCGATCACCAGTACCGCGCCGATAAAGCCGAGTTCCTCGCAAATCACCGCGTAGATGAAGTCCGTGTGCGCCTCGGGAAGATAGAAAAGCTTCTGCTTGCTTTCCATCAGACCGACGCC
>DATAIH010000143.1:0-3934 GCA_036262755.1 Candidatus Acidiferrum sp. | reverse complement strand
TGGCCTCGATCCCTTTGTGGTGGGGCAAACGCTCGAAGAAGTGAACAAATGCAAGCGCGCCGGAATCATGATCAATACCTTTATGCTGGCGAGCGATTATTCGCTGGTGAATTTTGTGCAAAAGATTACCCAGATGTGCCGGGGAAAAGCCTACTTCACCACTCCTTACACACTCGGGCAATACCTGCTGATGGACTACATGTCCCGAAAGACCAAGCAAATCCACTGAGATCGCCGTCTCACCAGGGTATCAACGTTCGAGGGGTGACTCCTTAACCCGTAACCGTGACGCTCGGGAAAGGCTCCGTTCACGATTGTGTCGCCGGGGAAGTGTCGGTATACTGCGCGCCGTGTTCTGGGCACTTTTCCCGTGTGCTTTAGAAGAGGAGTGTGCGCGATGATTCGTAGGAACTCCCCGTTTTGCTTTTTTGCAGTGCTGTTTGCAGTTTCGGTAATCGCTTCTGCGCCAGCCGGCCTGCAGGCGCAGGAATCGAAACCAAAACAGGATTCCGACGCTCCAGCTCCAAGGAGCAAGGACGGAAAGAAGCTGTTTGGCACGATGGAAGCGCTGCGCTTGGCCCGCGTGTTTTCTCCGCGAATGTCTCCCGACGGCTCGCGCGTGGCCTATCTGGTTGCGGAAAACAAAATGGAGAAAGACAAGCCGTGGAAGTCCGTGACACAAATATGGGTCGTGCCGACATCCGGGCCGGCGAACGCTTCGCGGCAGTACACACGGGGCGAAGAGAGCGTCTCTGACGTCCGGTGGTCACCGGACGGAAAGCGGGTAGGTTTCCTGATGAACGTGGGCGATGAAAAAGACAAGAAACAGCAGGTGTGGTTTATGTACGTCGATGGCGGAGAACCCTGGCAGGTAAGCAAACACAAATCCGGCGTGCGGTCGTTCGAATTTTCGCCGGATGGAAAGACCCTGCTCCTGGTGGCGACGGCGCCGGAGACCGAGGATCAAGAGAAACGCACGAAGAACAAGGATGACGCCGAAGTGGTGGACCACGACCTCAAAATGGCGCAGCTGTGGATCTGGGACATCGCCTCAGGTCAGGAAAAGCAAATCACCAAGAGCGATTCGACGGTCAGCGATCCGCGCTGGTCACCGGACTGCTCCCACATCACTTTTACCAGCAACCCCACGCCGAGGCTCGATGATGGCGGCTTGCAGACCGCATGGGTGCTGGATGTTGCCACGGGCAAGCAGCGCAAAGTGTCCGACTCGACCGACTACACGCATACGGCGCGCTGGTCGCCGGACGGGAAATGGATCGCGTATCTGGTTAGTCGGGAGGCTCCGTTTTATCAGACGAATCTGTTCGTAGCCAGCGCTGACGGCGGAAAAGAAAGGAAACTGACCAACGGCTTTGAGCTGAATGCGGGCGAGCCGGTTTGGGCAGCGGATGGCAAGAGCATCTACTTCAGCAGCAACACGCGCGAGTCCATGGAAATCTTTGGCGCGGATGTTGCGTCCGGCACGGTGCGGCAAATTACGGACAAGACCGGGGTGCTCAATCTAAGCGAGATCAGCACGAATGGCCAGACGGCAATTGGAACTTGGAGCGATCCCGAGCATCCCGCGGAAATTTTCAGGAGCGATCCGCAGTTCAGCGCAATTCAACCGATCACGAATCACAACGCCTGGCTGGCCGAGTACGCCTTGGGAGGCACGGAAGTGGCGAAGTGGAAGAGCAGCAAAGACGGCATGGAAATTGACGGGATTGTAACCAAGCCCGTGGACTTCGAGGCCTCGCGAAAGTATCCCTTCCTGCTTAACCCGCACGGCGGACCGACCGGAGCATCGCTCGGGGCCTTCAACCCGACCGAGCAAATCCTTGCCGCCAACGGCTATCTCGTGCTGGAACCGAATTTCCGCGGCTCAACCGGCCGCGGCGAGAAATTCGCAGGCGCGAACCAGAACGACTGGGGCGACGGCGATTACAAGGATGACATGAGCGGCGTGCAGGCGATGGTGGACAAGGGCTGGGCGGATGCGGAGAGGCTCGGAGCGTTCGGATGGTCCTATGGCGGCTACATGACGTTTTGGATTGACACGCAAACGGATAGGTTCAAGGCCATTTCGCCTGGAGCAGGATTGCCAGATCTTTACTCGATGTATTCACAGACGGATATTCATCGCTACATGACGATGTTCTTCGACAGAAAAGCGCCTTGGGATAATTTCCAGGAGTACTGGGATCACTCCCCGATGAAGTATGTGGAGAAAGTGAAGACTCCGACGATGATCTTGCATGGGCAGTCAGACACACGAGTGCCGATTCCCCAGTCGGAGGAATTTTACCGCGCGCTCTCGGAGCGGCACGTCCCGGTGGAGTTCGTGGTCTATCCACGGGAAAACCACGGCTTTGTCGAACCGCGGCACATTCAGGACCGCTGGCAGCGCTACCTGGTGTTCTTTGGGAAATATCTGAACAACCCGCCAAAAACCGAACCGAAGGATGTAGTGGAGCGCTTGAGCAAGGAATTACCGTAACAGACCGCTTGCAGTTGTCAGTAGCCTTGCCCTTGAGCGTTAGCGCCCGTGAGGCTGCGGTGGATTCGGTGCGGCCGGGGCGGGGGTGCCGGTGTTTTTCGGCGGCTGAAACGACGCGCGCTTCAGGTAGACGTTGCCATCAATATACGCCGTGATCTCTGTCCCTTGCGCAAACACGACGTCCTTACCGTGCGCTAGGGGCAGAATCGATCCCGCTGCCGAATTGGTCCCTGCGCTTACCTCAAACGAACGCGCCCGAACCTTTTCGTTGTCAGCCAGATGAACTGACTTCACTCCCAGGCCAAGCTTTCCGCCTTTGCCCATGCGCCTCCTGGGTTCGGCTTCAGTCACCACGCCCTCAGCGGACGCTCCGCCTGGAATCACGCAAAGCCCGTCCACGACGACGTCGTCGGCTACCACCAGGTCGACGGCGTCGCCAACATGCGCCGTCTCCGAAGAAACGGTCTTGCTGAACTTCAAGTGAATAGGCGTGTCATTGGGCAAGGTGAGATCGAAGCCGGCAGGAACGGGGTTTGCTCGAGGCGGCGCGGGCGTGGGTTCGTCATAAGCGGTGCGAGGCCGCGCAGTTTGCGGAGCCTCAGGAAGCGGCGCCTTAGCGCCGAGCTTGTCTTTCAGCAGCACAAGGCTGCCTTCCCCGATGTATCCGGTCTCCCCATTGGCCGTCCGCACGCCGAAGAACCCCTGGTAGCGCCCGGTGACCTCGACTTGCTCGCCGCACTGGAGAGTCCGTAGCACCTCCATCGTGGTGATGGAGCTGTAGAGATAGGTGTAGTCGCCACGACGCGCGCAGGTGACTTGACCGAGATGCTGCGCACTCGCCAAGGCGGGAAAGATAAGAAAGAAGGTTCCGAAGAGATACTTTGCACGCAATCTCATGATGCACCTGCCGGGCCGAGGGAATGAGGACGCTGCCTTCTTTATTCCAGCGCAAAACCAAGCGCCCGGGAAGGTGGAGGACCGACGGCTTTGTACAAAAAGGCACGATCGTGCAAGCAAGCAATTCTAAAGGAGACGGCAAACTCTGGGCGCCAGGCTTCGTGTCGAATCAGCGCCGGGTTCGAGAGCTGCCCGGGAGCTTGGTAAAAGGATCCCGCTTGCCCGGCCGGGACTCTAGGCCTCTATTCCCTGATGCGCACACCCGCTGCGACACGGCTTTAACTCTAGTGTTATTCGGAGTATGTTAAACCAGTCTAGCGATCCAGCCCGAGGGGAGGATTTTTGATCATTCGTCGTGGTGGTTCGATGGTTGTGTGTTCTCTCTTCTTGAGTATGTTCATCCTTGGCTGCCAGGGCCAGAAAGCCGCTGACCAAACACAGGGCAGCCCGGATGCAACCGCCGACTCAGCGCCTTCCGCCGCGGAATCCACCAAAAGTGCGATAAAAAGGGCGCTTGAACCCAAACCCCTGGTCGTA
>DATAIH010000142.1:0-82337 GCA_036262755.1 Candidatus Acidiferrum sp. | reverse complement strand
ACCTTTCGTGAGGAAGATCTTCTTCGCGACGAACGCCATGGTGCCGGTTCTTCGGGCCTCCCTGACAGGATTGAGAGCAAGAAAATTTTAGGGCAAGGCAAAAGTAACAAGAAGGTTTTCGAGTGTCAATCCATTTCGATGTCCACGTTCGTGCGCTTGCGGGGTTGCGTACGCCAGTGACAGCGCGACTTCGGCGGCTGACTTGGATCACCGCGATCGCTTTGGCCGTCGAAAGAAAATTGGCGCTGGATGAGCTCCGCCCTCTCTACCGTTGGTTTTATCCCTTCAAGGAAGATCGGACGCCGGTGGTGAAGTCATTCTCAATTCTCCGCCGGCTTTCGCGGACGGTTTTTTGTCGCAACAGGATGAGGTACTTTTCAAAACCGTCCCAATCGAGCAGCTTTCCTTGCATCGACCGATGCATCTGCCTATACTGAATTAGCCGCGAATCTTCTCTCTCCTCCGGTTCGTCGAGTGTGAACTGGCAAGGACCGCCGCGGCGGAGAGGGCATGTCTTCCACCGCAAGCCAGTCTGATTCGAGTTACCTTCTCAGAAAGCTTCATTCCTTTACAGGCGTCCTTCCCGTTGGAGCGTTTTTGGCGGAACACTTCTGGTCGAACAGCGCCGCCCTGGTAAACGCCGTAAAATACGACGAAGTTTCGCGAGATCTGCAGACCATTCCGTTCCGGCCTATTGTCGAATGGGCCTTCATTTTCCTGCCGATGCTGTACCACGCGGTCTACGGCGTGTACATCTGGGTGCGCGGGAAATCCAACGTTTCCTCTTATCCGTGGGTGGGGAATTGGCTGTACGTCGCGCAGCGCTATACCGGGCTGATCGCCTTTGTCTACATCGGGTGGCATTTGTACACCGAACGCTGGCTGACGCACGGCCGGTCAACCTATGCCAGCGTAGCGAGCGATATGCAGAACCCCTGGTACCTGGGCTTGTTCGTGATCGGGGTTCTCGCGTCCTCATTTCATCTGGGCGCGGGGATCTGGAACTTTCTCTGCAAGTGGGGATTGGCCGCCACCGCCAAAGCGCAGCAGGCGGCCGGCGGGCTTGGAATCGTGATTGGAGTCGCGTTCGGCGTCGTAGGTCTTCTTATCGTGCTCAGCTTTCGCCTGAACTGGCACCCTTTCGCTTCCTACTACATACCCAAATGAGACAGCCGAAGATCATTGTCGTGGGTGGAGGTCTGGCCGGACTCATGGCCACCATTCGCGCTGCCGAGTCCGGAATCGCGGTCGACCTTTTTTCCATCGTGCCGGTCAAACGCTCGCATTCCGTCTGCGCGCAGGGCGGAATCAACGCCGCGAAAAATCAGAAGGGCGAAGGCGATACTACCGACAAGCACTTCGACGACACGATTTATGGCGGCGATTTTCTGGCCAATCAACCGCTGGTTAAACGCATGTGCGAAGCCGCGCCGGGCATCATCGACCTGCTGGATCGCATGGGCGTCATGTTCAACCGCACGCCCGAAGGATTGCTGGATTACCGGCGGTTCGGCGGCACGCTGTATCACCGCACTGCGTTTGCCGGCGCGACCACGGGCCAACAACTTTTGTACGCTCTCGATGAGCAGGTGCGCCGCCACGAAGCCGAAGGCAAAGTCAAAAAATTCGAGGGCTGGACCTTTCTCTCCGCGGTTATCGACGAGGGAAGAGTGTGCCGCGGCATCTGCGCCATGGATTTGCGCAGCATGGAAGTCAAAACGTTTCCTGCCGACGCGGCGATCTTTGCTACCGGCGGGATCGGTGCAATTTTTGGCCGCTCGACGAATTCCGTGGTTTGCACCGGCTCGGCGCAGTCCGCGCTGTTTCAGCAGGGTGTGGATTACGCCAATGGCGAATTCATCCAGGTGCACCCGACGGCCATTCCCGGCGAAGACAAGCTCCGGTTGATGAGCGAATCCGCGCGAGGCGAGGGCGGCCGGGTGTGGGTTCCGCGGAATCCTGCAGAAAGGCGCCGTCCTAAGGACCTTCCTGAATCCGATCGGTTTTACTTTTTGGAGGAGTGGTATCCGAAGTACGGCAACTTGGTGCCGCGTGATATCGCCACCCGCGCGATTCACCGCATCGTTTATCAAGAAAAACTCGGCCTCGAAGGCCAGGCCGCCGTCTATCTGGACGTCTCGCACATCCCGCGCGAAACCCTGAAGCGCAAGCTCGAAGGCATCCTTGAAATCTACGAAAAATTCCTCGGTGTTGATCCGCGCGTAGAGCCGATGAAGGTTTTTCCGGGAATGCACTATACCATGGGCGGCATCTGGGTGAGTGGCGAGGATCAGGCCAGCAATGTGCCCGGAATTTTTGCGGCTGGCGAATGCGAGTATCAATATCACGGAGCGAACCGTCTCGGTGCCAACTCCCTGGTCTCTTGCATTTTTGGCGGTGGCCTTGCCGGATCATCCGCTGTTAAGCACGTGAAGAGTCTTGAAAAGGGCGCCGAGTCCGCGGCGCAGGCAGCGTACGAATCGGAACGCAAGCGCCAGGAAGAAAAGAATCAGAAGCTGGTCAACCAGGACGGCTCGGAAAACCCCATTACCATTTGGCGCGAACTGGGAGAGTTGATGACCGAGCACGTCACCGTGACACGTATCAACAAGAACTTGCAAGTCGCTCATGCGAAGGTCCAAACCCTTCAGGATCGCTACAAGAGAATCAACTTGAGCGACCGCACCCGGTGGTCCAACCAGACGTTGAACTTCGCGCGCGAACTGGAAAACATGCTGGTTCTTGCCCGCGTGATTACCCTCGGGGCCTTGGCGCGCAACGAATCGCGCGGCGCGCATTACAAGCCGGAGTTCCCGGACCGCGACGACGCCAATTGGCTCAAGACCACGCGCGCGAAGTGGGTCAATTGCGATGTTCAGCTTACTTACGAGCCGGTGGACATTTCTCTGATTAAACCGCGTGCGCGGAGATACGACGCGGCCAAGTGACCATCCGGCGAGGATGGTCACCCCGAGGAACGTGGTGACGAGGAATCTCTTTTCGGTTGATACGAGCGGATTGTGAGTTGGTCTAAGGGCGTATGGCAGAAACGAAAAAGGTGGTCCTCAAAGTAAAGCGGCAGGCCGGACCGAAGGAGCCGCCGCGCTGGGAAGAATTCTCCCTGAACTGGCGTCCTTCCATGAATGTCATCATTTGCCTCCGGGACATCGCGGAGAACCCGGTCACGAGCGGCGGCACGAAGACCACACCCATCACCTACGATTCCAATTGCCTAGAGGAAATTTGCGGCTCCTGCGCCATGCTTATCAACGGCAAGGCGCGCATGGCCTGCTCCGCCCTTGTCGACCATCTGGATCAGCCCATCCGCATCGAGCCGCTTACGAAATTCCCGTTGGTCCGCGATCTCTCCGTCGACCGTCAGTTCATGTTTGATAGCCTGAAACGCGTGAAGGCCTGGATTCCCATCGACGGAACTTACGATCTTGGCGAAGGCCCGAGGGTGTCGCCTGAAGTTCAAGCGAAAGGCTATCCGCTTTCGCACTGCATCACCTGCGGCAACTGCCTCGAAGTTTGCCCGCAAGTGAACGAACACAACCAATTCGTCGGCGCGGCCATCGTGAGCCAGGTGCGTCTGTTTAACATGCACCCCACCGGCGCAATGAATAAGCGCGAGCGCCTGGAAGCGCTGATGGGGCCCGGCGGTGTCCAGGAATGCGCCAACGCCCAGAATTGCGTGAAGGCCTGCCCGAAAGGCATTCCGCTCACCGAATCCATCGCCGAAGTGAATCGTGACGCATGGAAACAGGCGCTGCTTGGGTGGCTTCTGGGCTGATTCCTTTTAACTTCCTTTTAACGCTCCCGTGCGCCCTGGAACGTTCTTAGGGTAAACTCTTTCCGCATTCTGGGGGGACTCCATGCGCCGCATCCTAGTAACTCTGTGTGTCAGCGCCGGCATAACGGCAGGATTCTTCTTGTCGCGCACCGTTTCTGCCGACGAGGTCGCCGAGCGCGCCAAGAAGCTGCACTTTTCTTCGCTTGTGCTCGATACCCACGACGACACCACACAGCGCTTTTTCTCCAAGGACTTCGATCTCGGCAGGCGGAATCCCGACGGTCACGTGGATATTCCGCGGATGCGCGAAGGCGGCATGAATGCGATTTTCTTTTCCATCTGGATCGATGGCCGCATCCTGGGTCCGCCCGCCGTCGAGAAAGCTCTCGACCAGATTGATGCCGTCCACGAGAACGTCCTCAAGTATTCAAAAGATATGGTCTTCTGCCGCACCGCCGAAGAGGTCCGCCGCGCGCATGCCCAGGGAAAAATAGCCGCGCTTATCGGCGTCGAAGGTGGTCACATGATTGGCAACGACATTCGCGTGCTGCGCATGTTCGGCGACCTGGGGGTGCGCTATATGACCCTTGCGCATTTCTACAACGACGAGTGGGCGGACTCTTCCACCGACAAGCCCGCGCACAACGGCCTCACCGATTTCGGCAAGGAGGTCGTTCACGAAATGAACCGTCAGGGAATCATGGTGGACATTTCGCATGTCAGTGACAAAACATTCTTCGACGCCCTGGAAGTCAGCAAGGCTCCACTGATTGCCTCCCACTCTTCCTGCCGCGCGCTATGCAATCATCCGCGGGACATGTCCGACGACATGATCAAGGCTCTGGCGGCCAAAGGTGGCGTAATTCAGATTAACTACGAGCGCAGCTTTATCGATCAGGCCTACAAAGATGCCTACGATAAAGCTTTCGGCGGCGTCGTGGCTGCCTCGGAAAAGATCGCCAAAGAATGTGGGGATGACGCCGACTGCAACGCTCGCAAACTAACAGACCTTCAGACACACCTCGAAGGATCGGGAGCTTTGCCGCACGTGAGTTGGGAGAGAATCATCGACCACATCGACCACGTTGTGAAACTCGTCGGCCCAGACCACGTCGGTCTCGGCTCCGATTTTGACGGCGCCACCATGCCGGACGGAATGGAAGATTGCTCCAAGCTCCCAAAAATCACCGAAGCTCTGATGCGCAAAGGTTACAAGGACGAAGACATTCGCAAAATCCTCGGCGGAAATTTGCTGCGCGTAATGGAGCAGACCGAGAAAGTCAGCAGGGAACTGCAGGCGCAGTAAAACACCCGTTTTGCCCATGATGGAGAAACGAGAATTGAGATGCTGCGAATCTTGCTCACCGCCGTGCTGGGTGTTTCCGTCTGTTGTCTCCTGGCGGTGGCGGTGAAGTCGGACGAAATTTCCGCGCGCGCCAGGAAACTTCACTTCTCCTCTATGGTTGTCGACACTCACGATGACACGACGCAGCGCTTCCTCCATGGAAAATTCGACATTGGTGCGCGCCATAGCGACGGCAGCATCGACATCCCCCGCATGCGCGAGGGCGGCCTGGACGCCGTCTTTTTTTCGATTTGGATTCCCAGCAAAATCACCGGACAAGAAGCGGTGAATCGCGCGCTCGCGCAGATTGCGGCCGTTCGTGAACAGGTAAGCGCTCATCCCAAAGACCTCGCGCTGGCCACCACCGCCGCCGAAGTTCGCGCGGCGCATAAGCGGGGCAAGATTGCCGCACTGCTGGGCGTCGAGGGCGGCCACATGATCAACTCCAACCTCGACGTGCTGCGCAATTTTGCGAGCCTCGGCGTTCGTTATATGACCCTAACCCACAGCGGCAACGACGAATGGGCGGATTCCTCGACCGACACTCCGGCGCACAATGGTCTCACCGATTTTGGCAAAGACGTGGTCCGCGAAATGAACCGCCTCGGCATCATCGTGGACATTTCGCACGTCAGCGACAAAACTTTTTATGACGCGCTGGGGGTAAGTAAGGCGCCGATGCTCGCCTCACACTCTTCCTGCCGCGCACTTTGTGATGTTCCTCGCAACATGACCGATCGAATGATGAGGGACCTGGCCGCAAAGGGCGGCGTCGTGCAGATCAACTACCACGTCGGGTTCCTCAGCCAGGAATTTCGCAACGCCGAGAAGGCCAATCCAGAAATCAACAAAGCCATTGGCGAGGAGGTGCAGAAACGCTGCGGCGACGATGAAGCCTGCCAGCTTCTCGAAGGCGACCGCCTCACCCGCGAATACGTCGAGCGCGGGAAGCTACCGCGCGTCGGCTGGAAGAAAATCATCGAGCATATTGATCACGCTGTGAAAGTCGCTGGTGTAGATCATGTGGGCCTGGGTTCCGATTTCGACGGCGCCAACATGCCGTACGGAATGGAGGACGCCTCGAAACTTCCAAAAATCACCGACGCGCTCTTGAAAAAAGGTTACTCCGAAGATGACGTAAAGAAGATTTTGGGCGAAAATACCCTGCGGGTCATGGCCGAAGTGGAGCGTGTCCGCAGGGAGCTGTCGAAGCAGCCTTGAAAATAGAGTTGCTGTTTGCACCTTGATTCGAAGAGGAGAGAGCTGCAATGAGAAAGTCGGTAACGGGAATTTTTGTTGTGTTCTTGGCGCTGGCGATGCATGCGCAGGAGCAAACTCCGGCACAGGCTCCAGCGAAGCCCGCGGCGGGGGCGCCCGCCTCGGGCGCCGCAGCAGGCTACGATCGGGCATTGCTGCATCCCGCGTTGCTCAAGGAGAGGGCGCCGGAAACCTTTGCGGTCAAATTCGAGACCACCCGCGGCGATTTCACCATCAATGTCACGCGCGCCTGGGCGCCCATCGGCGCGGATCGCTTCTACAATCTCATCAAACATCGTTTCTACGACAACATGGTCGTTTATCGCGTCGTTCCGGGTTTCGTCGTGCAGTTCGGCATCAGTTCCTACCCGGCGGTGGCCGCGGTTTGGAGCAATGCAAACATCAAGGATGATCCGGTGACGAAGAGCAACAAGCGCGGCTACGTCACTTACGCGAAGAGTCCAAGTCCCAATACGCGCTCAACGCAGATTTTCATCAGCTTTCAGGACAATTCAGGCCTTGATTCGCAGGGATTTGCGCCCTTTGGCGTCATCGACGCCGAGGGGATGAAGGTCGTCGAGATGCTCTACGGCCAATACGGCGATCAGCCTACCGAAGAGCAGGGCGAGATCACCAGACTCGGAAAACCCTACCTCGACCGCAAATACCCTAAGCTGGATGTCATCAAGCGCGCCACGCTAGTCGGTAGCGCCGAGGCGGCAAAGCCGCAACAATGAATGTCAAGAAAATGCCCCGGGCCATGGATTACTTTTTTGAATGCGATGCATCCAAGGTTTGGTGGGAAGTCCCTTTGACAAGAGCGGCCCCGGAAAGTATCCTGCTTACCGTATGAGGAAGTGCGGCCAGACGATGTGTTGTACCTGCGCGTGTAGCGCTGCGTGTCAAATGACACCCATCTCTGGCCAGAGGAGCTTCCGGACTTAGCCTAAGGTAATCATCGAGTTCCGAAGCCCGCTTGCCAGAAGACCTGGCCAGCGGGCTTTTTCTTTTTTTCGGGCGAAGTTTCCCCGGGAAGTCAAGGAACAGATTTGGGGGTCACGTTTTATGACCGTCGCTGCGACCACTGAGGTTGAGGAAAGGCACAGCCGCGAAGCAATTGAGGCGGAGATCTCGCGGTTTGAAGAGCGCGTCCACGAGCTCCGCCGCGGCGAGATCACCGAGGCGCAATTCCGGCCGTTCCGTTTGAAGCACGGCACCTACGGCCAGCGGCAGCCTGGCGTACAGATGTTGCGCGTGAAGGTTGCGGCCGGGGTGCTGCAGCCGTCGCAACTTCGCGTCCTGGCGCGCCTTGCCGACGAGTATTCGACCGGCCGTGGCCATCTCACGACGCGCGAAAACGTCCAGTTTCATTTCGTTGAACTCGAAAGAGTGCCCGCGGCGATGCGCTTGCTGGCCGATTGCGGGCTCACGACCCGCGAAGCTTGCGGCAACACCGTGCGCAACGTTACGGCGTGCCCGCTAGCGGGGATCTGCCCCGGCGAGGTGTTTGACGTCACGCCCTATGCGCTCGGCGTGTCTCGCTACCTTTTGCGTCACCCGGATTTCCACGACTTGCCCCGCAAGTTCAAAATCGCTTTCTCCGGCTGCGCCGATGATGGCGGCTGCGCGGTCGCCGGCATCCACGATGTGGGTTTGGTCGCGCAAGTGCGGGGTTCAAACGGCACCGGCCTCCGAGGCTTCAAAGTTCTGGTTGGCGGCGGGCTGGGCAGCCTCCCAACCGAGTCCGCCGTGCTCGCCGATTTCTTGCCGGAAGAAGAACTGCTGCCAACCATCGAAGCCGTTCTGCGAGTCTTCAGCGAAACCGGGAACCGCAAGAACAAATTCAAGGCGCGCCTCAAATTCGTGCTGCGCGAAAAGGGGATCGAAGAGCTTCGCCGCCTCATTTTTGAAAAACGCAAAAGTTCGCAAGCGCCGGCCGAGGTTTTCACCGTGGCTTCTCCGATCCGGCCAGCGCTCGTTAATCTCTCCTCTACGCCCTTGACTCTTACTTTGGACGATGCCGCACCCGATTCCGCATACGACCGCTGGGCCGAACACAATTTGATGCCACAGCGTCAGCCTGGCTATGGCGCCATTTGGATCAAGCTTCCCGCGGGAACGTTTCACAGCCGGCAAATGCGCGGTCTCGCTGACCTTCTCGAAAACCATGGTCTGACCGGCGTGCGCATCGCCATCAATCAGGACTTGGTGATTCCCTGGGTGCCTCTCGACCGCGTGCGCGCGATTTACCACGACCTTCTCACGCTCGATCTGGCCATTCCCGGCGCGCGCACCATTTCCGACGTTACTGCCTGCCCCGGTGCCACCACCTGCAATCTCGGTATCACCCGTTCGCTGACGCTGGCCGACGAACTTTCCCGCGCACTGGAGGGTTATGCGGATCCCGAAATCAAAAAGCTTCGCGTCAAGATTAGCGGCTGCCCGAATTCCTGCGGCCAGCATCACATCGCCGACATTGGTTTTTACGGGAACGTTCGAAAGATCGAAAACCAGCAGGCGCCGTACTATCAACTGCTGCTCGGAGGCAAAGTAAATGCCGATGGCGTGCGCTTCGGACGGCAGATCATGGCTGTTCCGGCGCGTCCCATCCCCGCAATCCTCCGCGAGCTTCTCTCCTTTTACCAGCAGGATCGCGGCCCTGGCGAGTCGTTCTCCTCTTGGGCGGGACGGACTCCCGACAAAGCAATCGTCGAACGTCTGCAACCATTTGTGAAAGTCACAAGCTCTACGGAGGATGTCTTTCTCGATTGGGGCGACACGGAAACGTTTTCTCTCAAACTCGGCCGCGGCGAGTGCGCCGCCTAAGGGATCGCAGGTTTTTTTTTGCGGTCATGGCGAGCGAGCTGCTTTTCGCCAGTCTCATAAGGAAAGAGCACAGGGGACTGCCGTTTTCAAGCGGCAGCGGAATGTGCTACGCCCCTCCCGGTAACTCCCGTCGGTGAACCTGGACTTGGTTCGCGTGAAACTGGTTCGACGAGGCTACAAGCCCAAGACTCGAATCCGCCGACGTAAAGCTACAAAGTGCGCGAAGCCGCCCGCATTTATTTGGCGGAGTTGTCACAACAGCCCCATAAGAAGAAAGACTCGGGGCAGAATAATGCCGGGAGAGTAAGCGAGCTACTCGGCTCTCCGCTCTTGTGCACCCTTCACCGCTCCCAGAATCAAGTTGTACGCAGCCTGCCGCGAAACGCCGGTTTTGTCGTGGTCGTCATAAGGCATGGCCGCCACGCCAAACGCTTCCACCTTCTCGTATTTGAACATCTCCGTCAGCGCTGCCGCGAGTTCCGCGCTCGTAGGTCCGTTGGGAACGGGGAGCGCCACGCCGGGCACTTCGCGCGGATCGAGCCCGTCCATGTCCACGTGGACATAAATCACGTCGGTAAGCTCGGAGAGTCGTTTCATCTCGCGATGCAAATTCGCGGAGCGCGTGCGCACATCCTCGAGCGTGAGCTGCTCAATCTCCGAGCGGTCCAGGAGTTCCTGCTCGAGCGGATCGGTATCGCGCACGCAAACTTCCACAATGTGGCGCGTCGGAATTGCCGGCTCCAGTCCGGCCTTCATGCGCATGCGCGACAGGCACTGTCCGGCCGCGATCGCCACCGGCATGCCGCCAAGCATCCCGCTCAGAGTAGTCTCGGGCGTATTGAAATCGCCGTGCGCGTCAATAAACACCATGCCCACGCGCAAGGGCTTCGCCGTCGGCCCGGAATGTTGCAACCCGCTGAGCATTCCCAGAAGGCCGTTGCAATTCGCGAGCAGCCCAATCGGAAGACTGCCTTTCCGCCGCTCATCGGCAACCAGCCTGGACATGTCACCACTCGCCAGCGCCAGATGATTCCAGGAGCCGTAAGCCTTCTGTTCGTCAGCCGTTAGCGCCACCGTTGCCGTCGGCTGAACTTCGACGCCTTGCTGCTCCAGCAGTTTTCGAATCCCGCCTTCTTCCAGGTAATCCGGACCTCGCGAGGTGTCCGGAACATTCCGTTCGCCCACGTACGGCATCTTCACCAGCGCCACGCGCACCGGCTTGGTCTCGCTCTCGCCGCTCCTTGTCAAGGACATGGCTACAAACCCCAAGACCCCCGCATAGAACAACGCCTTCCCCTGTTTCATCGCTCTCCTCGTCCCCTTTTCACGATTGTTGGTTTTCGCAGCGAACTCGTCGAGCGCCGTCCTGCGGTCGAGACGATGAGCTGCCGCCTCACAGCCCCAAAACCGCAACGAGCTCTTTCACCGAATGCGCCGATTTTTCGAGCGCGGCATTTTCTTCCGGCGTCAGTCTAATCTGGATAATTTCTTCCACGCCCTTCGCGCCCAGCTTCACCGGCACGCCAACGAACAATCCCTTGATTCCATACTCGCCCTCCAGGTACACACAGCACGGCAAAATCTTTTTCTTGTCTTTGAGGATCGCTTCCACCATTTCCACCGCCGCCGCCGACGGCGCGTAGTACGCCGAACCCGTCTTCAACAAGTTCACAATCTCCGCGCCGCCTTTGCGCGTGCGCTCCACAATCGCGTCGATGCGTTCTTTCGGCAGCAAGTCGGGGAGGGGAATCCCGGCCACGGTCGAATACCGCGGCAGCGGCACCATGTCGTCGCCATGTCCGCCGAGCACGAACGAATGCACGTTCTCCACGCTCACTTTGCATTCCATCGCGACGAACGAGCTCATGCGCGCCGAGTCCAGCACGCCAGCCATGCCCATTACGCGGTTTTTCGGAAACTTGCTGACCTTTAGCGCCGCCTGCGCCATCGCGTCCAACGGGTTCGTCACCATGATGAGGATGCAATTCGGGGAGTGTTTCACGATCTGTTCCACAACGCCCCTAACCACGTCATAGTTCGCCTTCAGCAAATCGTCCCTGCTCATTCCCGGCTTGCGCGGAAATCCTGCGGTGATCACCACCACGTCGCTGTTTGCCGTCGCGGAATAATCTCCATTCGCCGTTGAAATTCCGACGGTATGCGAATCGGTTCGCGAAATCGGGCCGGATTCCAGCATGTCCAGGCCTTTTCCCGCCGGAGGCCCGTCCAAAATGTCAGTCAGCACCACGTCCGCCAGCTCTTTGTCCACAAGCCGCTGCGCCGTGGTCGATCCCACAAAACCGCTTCCCACCACCGTCACTTTCTTCCGCATGAAGTCCTCTCCTCCTCTCCAGGCCAAGAATTTGCTTGACGTCGTTTGACTTTGTCGCGTGTAGCGCCGGGCCCAAAGGCAAAGCAGCTGAAAGCTAGGAACGTAAGGCTAAAAGCGGAAACTCGTCACCGCCTCACCGCCGCCGCGCCCTGCATGTTCTCAATAATTGCGGATGCAAACGACGACGTCCCCAGCTTCGTTGCCCCGGGCATCAGCCGTTCGAGATCATAGGTCACGCGCTTTTGCTGGATGGTGCGCGCAATACCGTCCTCGATCAGTTTCGCGGCTTCTCTCCATCCCAGAAACTCGAACATCATCGCTCCCGAAAGCATCACGGAGCTCGGATTGATTACATCTTTGTCGGCATATTTCGGGGCCGTTCCGTGCGTGGCCTCGAACACGCCGTACCCATCGCCGATGTTCGATCCCGGAGCCATACCCAGCCCGCCCACTTGAGCGGCGCACGCATCGGAAAGGTAATCGCCATTCAGGTTGGAAGTTGCCAGCACGCTGTATTCATCCGCGCGCATCAGCACCTGTTGAAACACCGAGTCCGCGATGCGGTCGTTGATCATCAGCTTCTGCGTCCACTGGCCCCTGCCGTGCGTGGCATAAATCGTGTCGAGCGTTTTTTTCACTTCGTCGTACACCGTCTTCTGGAACGCTTCCGTCGCTTGCTCGAGTCCCGGCTCGATCATGGCCGCGTTTTGCTCGATGGTCAGCGCCGGATTCTTGTCCTTATTGTCGAGAATCCAGCTCTCGCGTTCCGTCACCGTTTGCGAGCGGAACTCTTCGCGCGCCAATTCGTAGCCCCAATCGCGAAACGCCCCTTCCGTAAATTTCTGAATATTCCCTTTGTGCACCAGCGTGACGCTCTTCCGTCCGTTTGCCAGCGCGTACTTGATGGCCCGCCGCACCAGACGTTTCGTGCCCGTCGGCGAAATCGGCTTGATGCCCACGCCGGAATCCCAGCGAATCTGCTTCTTCCCGTCTTGCAACATCTCTTTGTTCAGGAATTCGAGCAGCTTCTTCACTTCCGGCGTTCCGGATTTCCATTCAACCCCGATGTAAACGTCCTCCGTGTTTTCCCGGAAGATCATTACGTCCATTTTTTCGGGCGAACGCACAGGGGAGGGAACTCCCGGA
This sequence comes from Candidatus Acidiferrum sp., assembly GCA_036262755.1. Classification (GTDB taxonomy): domain Bacteria; phylum Acidobacteriota; class Terriglobia; order Acidiferrales; family UBA7541; genus Acidiferrum. The sequence goes on along the minus strand of DATAIH010000142.1, from coordinate 69,638 downwards.
AAATACTTCACCGGTCGCTCGCAGGAATAAAGATCAAGCACCTGCCGCAGCGTCACATTCAGCGAGCGAATCCCGCCCCCCACAGGCGTTGTCAGCGGCCCTTTGATCGCGATGCGAAAATCGCGGATGGCCTCGACGGAATCATTCGGCAGCCATTCCTTAAACGTGTTGAACGCTTTTTCGCCGGCAAAAACTTCAAACCACGCCACCAGCCGCTTCCCGCCGTAGGCTTGCTCTACGGCCGCGTCAAACACTCGACGCGCCGCCTTCCAGATGTCCCGCCCGGTGCCGTCGCCTTCGATAAACGGGATGATCGGAGTGTCCGGCACCTGCAATTCACCGCCAGCGTAGCCAATGGCTTTTCCGACTCCTGGTATGGGTTTGCCGTTATACGAACTTTTCATCAAAAACTACTCCTTATTCCTAGGTCGACTTCTTGCGGGCATGGAAGGAATGGGCTGCACCGCTTAACTGCAACTCCTGATCTGAGGCAGGCCAAGGGCGAACTGGAGAAGATATCACATTCGCTCGCACCGCGAGTATAATGCCACCCCATTGTCCACTCCTATGCTGTAGCCGCGGCGGGGTCGATCCCGGCTCGGAGGGGACGCCGCTGGCAGCCGGCGAAGTAAAGGGTTTCACGGACAGCTGGGGGGCGGACCTTTTACGTGCCACATGAATGCTGCCGGCCCCAAAAGGGGTTGTAGCTCCCCAGAGAAGTGATTTCTCAGGAATATGCTTGTAAAACCAGCCAATAGAAAGAGGAGAAAAAGTATGGTCATGGATTGGAACGAATACCACAAGGAAATCGGCGCCCGCGTCGGCGAGCTCGCCAAGCTGTCTCCCGACACGGTTAAGGGATATCAGACGCTCAGCGCCGCCAACTCGAAAACCACCAAGTTGGGCGAGAAAACCCGTCAACTGATTTCACTGGCTGTCGCGGTCACCACGCGTTGTGATGGCTGCATCGTTTTTCACACCGATGCCGCGCTCAAGGCGGGTGCAACGCAGGAAGAGATCTCCGAGGCGTTGGGCGTGGCCGTCAGCATGAACGCCGGCGCGGCCCTAATTTATTCCGCCCGCGTCCTCGACGCCGTCGAAGCCAAGTCCGCCGCCACACGCGCCTAGCGGGGAAAGGACACGGTTCTCCGGGAGGCGGCGGCATAAAGCTCCGCTACACGGGTTTGTAGCGGCAGGTTTGTACCGCTGCCTTCGCTAACCGATCAATGAAAACCGAATACCGACAACTACGCTCAGTCGTAGTACTCCTGCCCCAAGTGCGTAATCAAATCCTCGCCCATCATCCAGCGTAGCGTGTTTTTCAGCTTCATGGACTGAATGAACAGATCGTGCTCCGGATACAGCCCCGGCGCGGTCATTGGCGACTTGAAGTAAAAGCTCAGCCATTCCTGGATTCCGCGCATCCCCGCGCGCTGCGCCAGATCGAGAAGCAAAACCAGGTCCAGCACGATGGGGGCCGCCAGGATCGAGTCGCGGCACAGGAAGTCCACCTTGATCTGCATCGGGTAGCCAAGCCAGCCGAAAATATCAATGTTGTCCCAGCCTTCTTTGTTGTCTCCCCGCGGCGGATAGTAGTTGATGCGCACCTTGTGATGAATCTTCCCGTAGAGCGTAGGGTAAAGCTGCGGCTGCAAGATGTATTCGAGCGCACCCAGCTTCGATTCTTCCTTGGTCTTGAACGACCCGGGATCGTCCAGCACCTCGCCGTCGCGGTTTCCCAGGATGTTCGTCGAATACCAGCCTTCGAGACCCAGCATCCGTGCCTTGAATCCCGGAGCGAGAATCGTCTTCATCAGCGTCTGCCCGGTTTTGAAATCCTTTCCGCAGATGGCCACGTTGTTCTCGTGCGCCAGTTGCTGAATCGCCGGGATGTCCACCGTCAGGTTGGGCGCGCCGTTGGCGAAGGGCACGCCGCTCGTCACCGAGGCCCACGCGTACTGCATCGACGGCGCAATTGCCGGATGATTGTTCTTCATGGCCTCGACGAATTTCTCCGGCGTCGTGTGCACCTCCTCCGGCTTGATGAACACTTCCGTCGACCCGCACCAGCAGGTCACCAGCCGCGACACTCTTTTCTCCTTCTTGAAATTCGCGATATCTTCCTTGATCTGCATCGCCTGTTCGTACTTGTTTTTCGCTTTTTTGACGTGCGAGCCGTCCAGCCGCTTCACGTACTCGCGGTCAAACGCGGCCTTCATCGGCCGAATACCGGAGAGAAACATCTTCACCTGCGCAAGGTGATCGGAGTTGAGCACGCCGGCTTTCGCTGCCGCCTGGTACGCGTTGTCCTTGAAAATGTCCCATCCGCCGAAGACCAGATCTTTCGGGTCCGCCAGCGGCACGAATTTCTTGATCAGCGGAGACCGCCCCTCTGTGCGCTTGCCCAAGCGGATCGTGCCCATCTGTGTCAATGAGCCTACGGGGCGCGCCTTGCCTCTGCGGATCAGCTCGACTCCTGCCATAAACGTGGTGCTTACGGCCCCCATGCCTGGCAGCAAAATGCCCAGTTTCCCCTTCGCCGGCGCGATTTTAGCTGGCTTTTCCATGCCACTCCTTTTTCCGTCAAGTCTCTGTAATTGGCAAAATCTGCAGCTGCGATCCCTTATGCGGGCGCAGCACTCTAGCGCCCTTTATTGAACCAGTGGTGTGCACGCGAACCAGCTGGTAAAACCGCACCCGCTGTCATTCGAAGCCTGCCCCCCGCAGGGAGGCCGAGCGAGGAATCCTTCTGGAGGTTCTTTCGCGCAAGAGAAGAGATCCTGACTGCACTGCCTTCGGTTCGGAATGACAAGCGCACGTTTATCTGCAACCTATTTGTGCACGATCCGATTTCCCCAGGAATCAGACCGATGAGAATTGCATTGAAAGCAATTGAAATCAAGAATTGCAGCGGCGGAAGCGCGCTGCGGCCCGAAACAAACCACTAATGATGAGCGAACCGCCCGCGATTTGCAAATCCGCCACGAAGAGGCAGGGGGCGCCATTTTAGAATCAGGCGGACTGGCCCTGGATTCCGCAAATGCACATGAGCCGCTTGAAAATGCATTCCTCAAAATGATTGGTTTTGGACAGGCTCGACAAAGACGTGTCCCTGGATCGAGCAGCCCGGAGCTATTGGGAAATGCTGGTGCGACTCTGGGGGCGGTCAGGGCTATGGACGATTAGGACAAGCGCCCTTCCTTTGCACACCTCGGGTTCCTTCTTCTGGCTTACATTGGAGGAAATAAGGCGGAGACGTTCCGCCACGGAGGAGTATCGAATGAAGCTTTCCACTCGCCATACGATTCTTGTCCTTGCGACTGTTTTTGTCGCCGCAGGGACGGCCTTCTTCACCGCGCCAACGAGCGCCCAGGATGACGGCTGGACCATCGTGCGGGCCGAATACGGTACCAAAGCCCAGCACAACGACGTCACCGATATCGTGAAGGACCTCATCGGCCGCGGCGGCGTGAACGGCCGCGTCGCTGTGAACAACCAGACCATGGGTGGCGATCCTGCCGTGGGCGCAGACAAGCGTCTGCGCATTTGGGCTAGAAACCGGAGAAACGAAGAGCGCGAATTCGACTACAGAGAGGGCGGGTTTGTCGAAGCGGGCACGTTCAGCGTGCGCCGCGATCCTGACGATCATCGGGACAGTGGGAACGACCGCCCGGGCAACTATGGCGACCGCGATCGCGACCGCGACCGTGACCGGGACCGTGACGACTATCAGGGTCTCCGCATTGTTCGCGCCTACTACGGCGTGCAGGGGAGAACCGTCAACGTGACCGAGTTGCTCCGGAGCCGCGTCCGCGGCGCCGCACTCAGTTTCTTCGTCGCCAACGGAGACCTTGGTGGCGATCCCGCAGTTGGCTATGACAAAGTGTTGATCGTCGTGTACAGCTATCAGGGAACGGAGACGGCCACCGCCGTCCGCGAAGGCAGCACCCTCACACTGCCGTAAGCTTCTCTTTCTAGGGGTACGATCCATCGTGCCCCTAGGAAACAGAGCGCCCGCTCGAATCCTTTCATGCAGGGGGCGCGCTCGTTGATACAACGGCTCCCTCCCGTCATGTCCGGGGCCGCGTCTTTTAGGGCCCGAGGGATCCTCCCCCGTCTATTGGTTTCGCAGGAAGCCGGTTAGACGCGGAACCAACGGTCTCTGCGCCGTGGTCATTCCTGCTTGGGAAAGCGTTTTAGTTCGAAAACCAGGTACGCGACGACGGCAATATTGATCGCCAGGGCGAGGCTTCTTCCAAGGCTCACCCGCCTGGCCAGCTCATAGATCTCAATCGGCAGCAGCGATGACGTCGTGATGATCGTAAAGTACTCGGCCCAGCGCTTTTGCAGCGCCAGCCCGACGCCTTCCACAAGAAAAATTCCCCCGTAAATAAACGTGCCGACGCTTAATTCCTTCAGCCGGCGGTCGTCCCAACTGGAAAGCTTCGTGAGCAAAAGATTGATGAAATGGTTCCGCGGATCCACCTGGAAGACATAGATCCAGTGTTCCACTACCGTCGCCACGTCTTTGTGAAGGAGCCTCAGTGCGCCAAGTCCCAGTGCGACCAGTGCGCAAGCCTTCAGCAACTTGAGCGTCGCGATCACCCATAGCCCCCGACCACGTCCTCTGGTTCCCGACATGTGATGTGCTGACCCTCCGGCAGGGCGGGGAATTGTACTTTCTAGAATCGCAATTCAGGTCGAGCGATTTTGAGCGAACTCTAGGTTCGGATGCAACGAGCGGCGCAGGCCGCCCGGTGCGCCCGGACTTTAGATGCGGTTCTTGCACACCCGGGGACGGGGCTTGCTACCCCTTCGCGCGAGGCGAGAAACCCAGTTCAACCTTGCAAAGTTGGGCTGAGTCTGACGGGCGATGGTCAGCGGCGTTTGCCATGCCTGAAATCAATCGCGCTGACGGCAGTAACGCAAACGAGCGTCAGAATGGCGGCGAGCAAGACGAAGACAATCAAGGAAGTTCTCCTGGTCTTGCCCGAAGATGTGCAAGTCTGTCGCCAAAGCTTTAATAACTTTACTTATCAGTGGTTTGCGATTGCACTGCCGCTGCGAGAAGTCACCAAACCGGGCCACGAGTTGACACAGATTTCCTGCACCTATTGTACTGGTACCGGCTCGATTTGCTGCTTCGTTCCCATTTCATGCCCAGCTTTGGAGTGTGGCTAGGTCTTGCTAAGCCGGATTGAGCCGTCTCCCGTATGGATCGTCAGCGTTGGGCCCCCGCCATTCATCTTGCCCCGCATTTCGGACTTGCTCAGGGTGCCTTCGACGGTCACCGGAAGGCTCATGCTGATGTGTCCATCGCCCGTCGTCGCATCAATGTTCGCTTGAAAGTCTGCCGGAAGCGAAATGTCCACGCTGCCGTCGCCGGTCCGCAAGGTCCAGTCCGCCGCCATCCGGGAGCCGGAGAGCACTTTGGTATCGACGCTGCCATCGCCGGTCTTTACGTTGAGCGCCTCAAAGCGCCCGGAGAGCCGCACATGCCCGTCCCCGGAGTCCGCTTCCACCTTGCCGTCCAACTCGTGCGCCTCAATCGAGCCGTCGCCCGTGCGCAAGCGGATGTTGCCCTTCAGATTGTCCACAGTGATGCTTCCGTCGTTGGTGTGCAGGTCAATGGTGCCTTCTAGCGAATTAGCCTTCACCGACCCGTCGCCCGTATGCACGTTCAGAGTCCCGCTGAGGCCGCTGGTTTCGACCGACCCATCCCCTGTTTCCACCTGCAGATCGCCTTGTTGTGGCATGCGCACTTCGATGTGCAAGCGCCGATTGTGGCCCCAGCCAAAGTTGATGCCCCAATGCCCCATCACACGCGCGATAAGTTCGACCTTGTCACCGTCCTGCCGTGCATCCACGCGCAGATTCTTGCCCAATTCATAGCCCTGGTACTCGACGCGAAACTCGACCTGCTTCGCATCGCCCGACGTCACCCGCACGCTGCCGTCATTGGTCTCCACGCGCACGCTCGGCCGCCCCGTCACGGTAAACGACTTGGTCACTTCCTCGCCGTGCACGACTTGAGGTAGGAAGAGGGATAGAGCCAGAACCACCCCGCAGGCCCATCCCAAGCGATACCCGCTCGTCAGGCGTACAAGAGGTCTCATCTGTCATTATCCTCCGCAATGTGTAGTGTGGCGTTCTGCCAGAAGATACGCTTCACCTGCCGGAAATGTTCCCTTGCGCAAGGTCCCGGCTGCTAGGTGAACTCGGGTTGCCTCCAGTCGCTTGTGCAGCCTATCATACCGGCAAATCCGGCACTCGAGATCCAAGACGAATTTCAAAACGAGGGATACTATGAGGAAACTTTGGACTTTGTCATTTTTGACGGGTATCGCCGCTATTTTCATCCTAGCCATGCAATCGCATGGGCAGCAAAGCGAGCAAGCACTGCGCGAGCTCGTTCCCAAGATTGTGGCTTCCTGGGAGACTTTTGATCTCGCGAAGATCGAGCCCTACTACGCCAAGGACGGGGACCTGACCTACTTCGATCTGGCCCCCCTGAAATACAACAATTGGGCCGAGTATCGCGCAACCGTGCCCAAAGTCTTGTTCGAGCCGAACACCAGCCTCAAACTCAAGGTGAATGATGATCTGCGCGTGCATTCGCGTGGTTCGCTGGCATGGGCCACGTTCACCTTTGGCGCGGACATGACTACCAAGCAGGGTGCCACTTCGCATCTCGACGGACGCTGGACCATGGTACTCGAAAAGCGCGGGCAGGGCTGGATCGTCGTGCATGAGCACGTCTCCGCTCCCCTCGGCGGTTCTTAGCCGTTTGCCCTTTTGGAGAGACCGCCAGCCTTGCGTATCGCGTTGATGGGCCCTTAGAGCGGGGCCTAAGACCGGCGCCGGCAAAACAGGTCCCTCCTTCAGGATTGACCAGACCCCCAGCCGCTATCTAAGCCTCCGGAACAACCCAGCCGAGAGCGTGCCGACGGCCGCGCCGACCTACGCCGTCGGCGGTAGGGTTCCGGGAGGCCTGTGTGCGTTTTCTAGGTCAGTCCCAATGCGATGCAGTAACCGCCGATCTCGCGAAGCCTGGTAGAGGTTTCTTTCTTGCACCCTGTTGGAGTCAGGAAAGGGTGCTACCGATTAGCCCTTGCGGCGTGCTTCGTATGAACGCTTCCTGGTTTGGGCCGCAGCGCCGCCAGAAATTCCCCGCAGGGTAGACTGTTGATGACATTTTTCCTTTCCAGCCAGCCTCGCCGCGCCATGGTCACGCCGTAGCGGATGAATGAGAGATTGCTCGTCGTGTGCGCGTCCGTCGAGATCACCACTTTCACGCCGCGCTCCTTGCACATACGCAAATACACATCTTTCAAGTCCAGCCGGTCCGGATAAGAGTTGCATTCCATGGCCACGGTGTGCTTCGCGCATGCGTCCAACACTGTTTCCATGTCGTAGTCGAACGGATCGCGCCGCAGCAGGAGCCGCCCCGTGGGATGCGCGATGATCTGGGTATAAGGATTTTCGATGGCCGCCAGCAGCCGTTCGGTCATCGCTGTGCGGTCCAAATTCATGTAGGAATGCACCGAACACACCACAACATCGAGCTGTGAAAGTATCTCGTCAGAATAATCCAGCGTGCCGTCCTTGAGAATGTCCACTTCGGCGCCGGCAAGCACGCGAATCCCCAACTCTTCCTCGCTGAGCCCGTGGATCTTCTTGATGTGCGCGGTGGCCCGCTTTTCGTCGAGCCCGTTCGCCACCGTCACTGCTTTCGAATGATCCGTAATCGCGATGTACTGGTGTCCGAGCTTGCGGGCCGCTTCCGCCATCTCTTCAATCGAATTTTTTCCATCACTCGCCGTCGAATGCATCTGCAAATCGCCCTTGACGTCTTTCAGCGTCAGCAGGTGTGGCAATTTGTGCTGTTCCGCGGCGGCGATCTCGCCGGTATTTTCGCGCAATTCTGGCGGGATGTAATCGAGCTTCAGCTTCGCGTAAATTTCTTCTTCGGTGCGCCCTGCCACCGGCTTTTCGCCCTTCAGCGTTGCCAGCGCGTACTCATTCAACGTCAGTCCCATGTCATTCGCCCGGCCGCGCAGCGCCACGTTGTGCTCTTTCGAGCCCGTGAAATACATCAGCGCCGCGCCGAAATTTTCTTTTTCCAGCAGCCGCACGTCCACCTGTAGCCCGTTCGTCAACGTAAAGCTGACTTTGTTCTCTCCATGCGCCAGCTTCTGATCGATGTCCGGGAATTTCAGGATGTGCTCGGCAAGAGCATCCACATGTTTTTGCGACGTGAATCCGTCCGCCAGCGTGACCAGCAAGTCCAAATCTCCGACGGTCTCTTTTCCGCGCCGGAGCGATCCTGCCGGCGTAACGGAGTCCACCGCTTTGCCGGCCTTCTTGATGTGCCCCGCAATGGACACCGCCGCGGCTTCCGCCGTGTGAATGAGAAATCGCCCCGTGGACTTCTTGAAGACCTCCACGGCCTTCAAGATGTTTTGTTCGCTTTTTTCTCCGAAGCCCGGCAGATCGCGCAGTTTTTGGTCTCTCGCGAGTTTTTCCACATCGTCGACCGTGGCCGCTTTAAAGTTGGACCACAGGAACGCTACCTTCTTTGGTCCCAGCGATTGCAGTTGCAGCATGTCCAGAATTGTCGCCGGATATTTCTTCAGCAGCTTCTTCCGCAGTGAATAGTCTCCGGTCTTTACAATTTCTTGCAGGTGCTCGACCATGCGCTCGCCGATTCCCGGCAACTCCTCGAGCTTTTCCGGCTCTTTCACCAGTTGCTCGATCGATTCCGGCAAGCTGTCAATCAGCTCGGCAGCCTTTTCGTAACTGCGATATCGCCCAATAATCGCGCCATCAATTTCCAGAAGCTGCGCCGTATCGCGCAGAATGCGTGCGATTTGCTTGTTGTCCATAGCGCCCAATTATAAGCCCGGATGTAGCGGCCGGTCTTCCGCCGCGGGTCTCTCCCGCTTGAAAACGACCTTTCACCTGGCGTAGACACGGGATGGAGGCTCATCGCCAGCATGCTTTTCGGGCTCTCCCCGCGACCTTCCGACCATCGTGACGGCGTGTCTATTGCTTTTCGCTGTACCCTTTTTTGCCGGCCTGCTTGCTCGCAAAGCTTCCTCCACCGACCGCATCCTCGCCCTTCGCACCGAATAAAAACGCGGTGGCATCTTGTTTGCCTTTCTTGTTGTTCCTCTCGACTGAACTCTGTCTCTCTCGGCCTTCGTTGCTATCTCATTTCGGTTTTCCTCTCTGCCCGCTCTTGACTCACCACGTTGCTCAGGTGCTCGCGGCTGGTGGAACGCTGCGCGGGTTGCAATACCGGAAGCATGGGTATATTTTCGGCGTTCACCATGGATCGTGACTTCTCTGTCGTCGATTCTCGGGAGGGTTCCATGCCATTATGCAAACCGTTAAAGACTTCGTTGTTGGCCCTCGTCGCGCTCGTGGCCATGTGCATGGTTAGTTCGCTGGCACCGGCCCACAAGCCGTCCAATCCCGCCGCAGCCGAAAGCCAAGCGTGCCCGAACGATGACAGCGGATTGACGCTGCCCGCTGGTTTTTGTGCAACGGTGTTTGCCGAGGGCCTTGGTCACGCCCGGCACATGGTTGTTTCGCCCGGCGGAGTTGTGTACGTCAACACCTGGTCGGGCAGGTACTACGGGAACGACACGCCGCATGCAGGCGGCTTCCTGGTGGCCCTCGAAGACAAGGGCGGCTCGGGAAAGGCCGACGTGATTGAGCGCTTTGGCGAAACGGTCGAAAGTGGCGGCAGAGGCGGCACGGGCATCGGCGCGTATAAGGGATCGATCTTCGCCGAGAGCAATGATCGCATCGTGCGCTATGCCCTGTCCTCGGGCGCAATCGTGCCGAGTGCGCCTGCCGACACCATCGTTTCCGGATTACCCCTGGGCGGCGACCATCCGATGCACCCATTCGTCATCAATGCGGAAGGGACGATGTACGTCGACGTCGCCAGCGCAACCAATTCCTGCCAGCTGAAAAATCGGACGCTCAAATCGCCAGGACTGGACCCCTGCACGGAACTGGAAACCCGTGGTGGCGTCTGGTTGTATGACGCCAATAAGACGAACCAAAGCTTTTCAACGGCGGAGCGCTTCGCCACGGGAATCCGTAACGCCGAAGGCTTTGCCATCGACGCAAGCGGACGCGTGTTCGTGACCCAGCACGGGCGGGACCAACTGCGCACGAATTGGCCCGAGATCTATAAACCCGACCAAGAGGCGACCCTTCCAGCGGAAGAGTTGGTGCTCTTGAAGCAGAACGGAGACTATGGGTGGCCCGAGTGTTACTACGACGGATTCGTACAGAAGCTGGTTCTCGCGCCTGAATATGGTGGCGACGGTGGCAAAGCGATCGGCGTGTGCGCCAACAAAATCGGCCCGGTTGCTGTTTTTCCCGCGCACTGGGGGCCGAATGCCATGGTGCTGTACGACAAGACACAGTTTCCGGAACGCTACCGTGGTGGCGTCTTCATCGCCTTCCATGGGTCATGGAATCGGGCGCCCTACGCGCAAGGCGGCTACAACGTTGTTTTTCAGTCGCTCGCCGGCGATCACGCATCCGGTCAGTGCGAGATCTTTGCGGATGGTTTCGCTGGCGCGGTGAAGTCGCCGGCCAAAGCCGCGCATCGTCCCTCTGGGCTGGCGGTGGGACCGGATGGATCCCTCTATGTTTCCGACGATATACGTGGGCGCGTCTACCGAATTGTCTATCGCGGGAGCCCGGCAGCCGGTGCCGAGAATGTCACCGCTTGTCCTAGCGCGACAGCCCCGGCTGGTGAGATCGTCCAAGCGGTGGCCCAACCGCCGGAGGGTACGCATCCAGACGCCGGTAGGGTCGCAACGAGTGCCCTTCGCGTTCCGGAAGGCGCGACGCGGGAAATGGTGACGCTCGGTGAACGCATTTATCGTGGTCAAGTCGGCGGCGCGGCGTGTACCGGGTGTCATGGCGAGAGCGGCCAGGGCACGCCTTTGGGCCCTGCTCTCATCGGAAAGAATTGGCTGTGGAGCGATGGCAGCTATGCCGGAATCAAAAAAACGATAGTTGAGGGCGTGTCGCAACCAAAGCGATATCGCAGCGCAATGCCACCAATGGGGGGCGCGCAGCTTACGCCCGACCAAGCTTCGGCGGTCGCAGCATATGTGTGGAGCCTTAGCCATCAAGGTTCGTCCAACCGGAATTAATCGCCGAATGCCGACTCCACCCGGGGGGATGCGCCACTCGGAAACGAACCAAGCCCAGGATCTTCCTTGTATTCCCCATGTAAAATAAAAATGGCCGGCAGCAGGGCACTCAAACTGCCGGCCAATTCCCTAATTTTTGTTGCGGAGATCTTTAACTGCCGCCGTTTTTCGAGACGTTGGCGGCCTGGGGACCCTTGGGGCCTTGAACGATCTCAAATTCGACTGCATCTCCCTCCTGCAAGGTTCGGTACCCATCGCCCACGATCGCCGAGTAGTGTACAAACACGTCCGGACCGTCCTCACGACCGATGAATCCATACCCCTTGGAATTATTAAACCACTTTACGTTTCCTTTCACTTCGCTTGGCCTCCTAACTATACTTTCGGCTAGTCCCCCATCTGCCCGGCGCCAGAGATGCTTACGCTCCGGCGTCATTTTCGGCGGAGTGTAACCACATCCTTCGTGCGGAGTCAATAGAACTTCGGCCGCTTACCACGAAGACACATGGCAATTTCGCTCTATAAAACCGTTTTAACCCGACAAGAAGCTTTCGGATAAATGGGTTTGGGCCCCACCTAAGCGGCTGTTTTTTCAACCGATTTCTGGCCCTTAAGACATGGTGAGATGAGCGTCAATCCTGTCGCGCACTCCGCCATCAACGGGCAAGATAACGCAGATAGTACAGAACTCCCGAGATCGTTTTCGCGTCGTGCAACTTGCCCCTGCGAATCATCTGCTCCAGTTGTTTGCCGGTGTAGGGCCGCGCAACGATTCTCTCGTCGTCCTCCGGCTCCGCTTTGCCCGGTGTCAGCCCTTCGGCGAGCAGCAGATACATCTTCTCTTCCAGGAAGCCCGGTGTGGGAAAAAACTCCAGAAAAGTTCTGAATCGCTTCGCTCGGTAGCCCGTTTCTTCCCGCAATTCGCGCTCCGCCGCCTCCAGCGGCGTTTCTCCCTCATCGATTCGCCCGGCCACCAGCTCCCAGAGGTATTGTCGCGCCGCGTAGCGGTATTGCTGAATCAACACAACTCTTCCATCCGGCAGCACGGGAAGCACTACGACCGAGCCCGGATGCGTAATCATTTCCCGCGTCGTGCGAACGCCCGTCGGCTCGATCACTTCATCCCGCCGAATCCCGAACACTTTTCCGGCGTACACCGTCTGGCTGCTGAGCACCCGGGGCTTCTTATTGGAAGTGGTCGTGTAGGGGCGTGTCTTAGCGGGTCCCGCCGGCTTGGCCTTCTCAGAACGGGCCGCTGAAGATTTCTTCATTTCTCCTCGCGCGATGGTTCGCCGAACATCATACCGTGAAATCTTCAATTCTCCCGTGTTGTGCGGGGCCGGTACCGCTGTTTGCAGAGTGTATGCTCGCGACTCCTTTTGCTCCATAGCGGATGCCAGGGGCTACCGCCAACGTGTCTCGTCCTCCTTCCTGCTTTATCTGCTAACATCTTGCTCGTGCAAATCAACACCATCATCGTCGACGACGAGAAGCCCGCGCGCGAAGAGCTGGCCTACCTGCTCAAGGGGTTTCCCGAAATCAACGTCATCGGCCAAGGCCGCAACGGCGTTGACGCCGTCAATCTCATCAAAGAGCATTCCCCCGACCTCGTTTTCCTAGACGTCCAGATGCCCGGCCTGGATGGCTTTGGTGTTTTGAAGAAACTCGTCGAGCGCAAAATGAAAGTTCCGCACGTCGTATTTGCGACGGCGTTCGATCACTACGCCGTCCAGGCCTTCGACGTCAATGCGGTCGACTATGTCTTGAAGCCTTTCGATAAGGCGCGCGTTTCAAAAGCCATCCAGCGCGCCCGCAAGGAAATCGAGGCGCAAACCAGCCCTACCGAGCGGCTCGAGCAGCTGGTGAGCCAGTTAGGCAATTCAAAGCAAAGTTCTGCCCATCCGGTGAGATTGCTGGTGAAATCGCAACAGCGCCTCCTGCTGGTCGACGCTGAAGATTTGATTTGGGCTTCCATTCAGGACGGCGATATCACCGTCATGTCCAAGGACCTGGAAGGCACTTCGAACTATCGCACCCTGGAAGAACTAAGCGCCGCGCTGGACTCCGATTCTTTCTGGCGTCCGCATCGCTCGTTCCTGGTGAATATTCACCACATCAAAGAAGTGGTGCCTTGGTTCAAGGCCAGCTACATCCTCAAAATGAGCGACAAAAAGCAAACCGAAATTCCGGTAAGCCGCGCCCAAATCAAGCGCCTGCGCGAACTCTTCAAACTGTAATGCCCGGCAACTTGTTGAACGATGGTCGGAATCTGATTTCTCTCTTTCTGTTGGGACTGGTGTGTTTACAGCTCCCAGTGTTAAATGGCGGTGCTCTCCTTTGACCGGGAGTGTCGACCGTTGGCCGTTGCCATGACGGCAGGGAGGTGCCCGATGCGAGAGCGAGCGCTCAAGGTTGTGCTGGTGTTGGTCGGATTGCTCTTTATGGCCGGCGTCTACCCGGTGGCGATGGACTTATGGCATGGGGATGCCTCGGATACCGGCGATACCATGATGATGAGTCTCTACTTGACGCTAGGGATCTTCCTGTTGTTGGCGGTGCGCAATCCGTCGGCACATCGCAGCCTGATCGCTTTTGCCGCATGGTCGAGTTTCGCTCATGCGGTGGTTATGTCGAGCCTTGCATTCCAGCATCCGTTTGCGAGCGAGCGCGCGGGATTTTTGGGCGGCTCTGCCGTGCTCGTTGTCATTGGCGTAGTCCTCGTCGCGCTGGCTCCCGCAAAGTCGCCTCGCGAACCGGCGCCCGCTCCGGCCGCGTAGCGTGCATGCTACCGCCTCCGCGAGCGGCTCAAGAGACAAGAGAGCGCCATAGTTCACCCCGGGGGACCACCTCGGGTCCCCGTTTTCGTTGACCTGCCCTGGGCATCCCCGTAAGATTCACGTCAGTGATCGGGCGGCGCGCCTACCTTCTTTTGTTGATCTGGCCGGGAGGTTCCCATGATGCGAGAGCGAGCGTTGAAGGTGGTTCTGGTGCTGGTGGGGTTGCTTTTCTCTGCTGCAGTTTACCCGCTGCTGGCCATGCGGCTGGAAGAGGCGTTGCGGATGATGCTGAGCGTTTATGCCACGCTAGGGATTTTCCTGCTGCTTGCATCTCGCGACCCCTCGGCAAATCGCAGCCTGATCGCCTTCACGGCGTGGTCGAGTTTTGCTCACGCCACGGTTATGGCCGTGCAGTTGTTCTACACCCTGATCCCACGCAGCGAGGCGCTCGGCGTCCTTGTGCTTGGCATCATCGGCGTAACCCTGCTCGTCCTCGCGCCGCGAAAGCGGTCAGCCGCCCTCGCATCCGCAACGGCCGTGGATGGCGCAACTTAGTGCCCCGCGAAGATGCCACGATGCGCCGCTGCTCGGCCCGAGCCATGCGGCCGTGCTGTCCTTGGGGTCGCGCCTTTGGCACTTGGAGGTATCCCAACGATCCTGGCGTCATCGCATACGGAAGGTTGCGCCCGGCTGTTGCTGCCTCAGATTTCTGAGAAACCTCCTTCGAGCAGAATCCCCCGGCGAGGGAGAAAAAGCCCGGTGACCAAGGCCGAGGATGCGGCGATCGGAGCGAAACACGCTCACGCGGTGATGTACCGGGAACCCTGAATCCGAGGGGATCGTGGTAGCATCGTGCGTACACTTCTCGCGCGAAGCCCACCGGGCCGGGCGGGTACATGTTCGAGCGCACAGTCAGGGAATGCCTGTGCCACCAAAGACACGATGGATTTTTCGCTTAGCGACCACCAAAAACTGATCCGCGACACCGTCCGCCAGTTCATGGAAACAGAGGTGCGCCCGTTCGTCAAGGAATGGGAAAAGCAGGAGAAATTCCCCGCCGAGGCGATCCGCAAGCTTGGTGAAATGGGCTGCTGCGGGATGCTCACGCCCGACGAGTGGGGCGGCCCGGGACTGGATACGGTTTCCTACGTGTTGATGCTGGAAGAAGTGGCGCGCGTGCACACCGCGATGTCCACGGCGATTGGCGTGACAAATTCCGCGGTGCAAGCGCCGCTGCTGATGTTCGGCAACGACGTACAGAAGAAAAAATACCTGCGGCGCATGGCCACGGGCGAGACGCTTGGCGCCTTTTGCCTTACCGAACCAGCGGCCGGTTCCGATGCGGCGGGGATTCAAGCGCGCGCGGTGCGCGACGGAAATACTTACAAACTGAACGGTACGAAGACCTGGGTGACCAACGGAAATGCCGCCGGCGTGTTGATTGTTTTTGCGAAGACCGATCCTGCAGCCGGCGGGAAGGGCATCAGCGCGTTTTTGGTAGAGCCTAGTTTTCCCGGATTTCGCCGGGGACGCCACGAAGAAAAGATGGGACAGCATTCGTCGCCTTCGGTCGAGATTTTGTTGAATGATTGCATCGTGCCGGTGGAGAACCGGCTGGGCGAAGACGGGCAGGGGCTGCGCATTGCGCTCAGTGCGCTCGATGGCGGACGGATTGGTATTGCCGCGCAGGCCGTGGGCCTCGCGCAGGGAGCGCTCGAAGAAACGGTCAAGTATGCCAAGCAGCGGAAGGCGTTTGGGAAAAATCTCGCCGAATTCCAGGCGATTCAGTGGATGATTGCGGACATGCAGACGGAGATTGAAGCCGCGCGCGGGCTGACGCGTTACGCGGCGTGGATGAAGGACACGCATCCGACGAAGCTGGGCTCGAGCGCTTCAAAAGCCAAACTGTACTCGAGCGAGATGGCGAATCGCGTGGTGTACAAGGCCGTCCAGGTGCATGGCAGCGTCGGGTACTCCCGGGAGACCGACGTCGAGCGGATGTATCGAGATGCGCGCGTGCTGACCATCTACGAAGGGACGAGCGAGGTGCAGCGGATGATCATCGCGCGCGAGCTGCTCGGCGCACCGGAGAAACAAAAGCTGGCGGCGAGATAAATTCGCCGCCCTTGTAAGGGTGCAGCTTTATCCCGAGTGGAGCGAAGCGGGGCTGCCCACTCTTGCGCGACGCGCCGCTTGGTGTGGGACACTGATGCTGATGGTGGTGTTGGGAGCGTATTCGTGCCGCAGGAAACTGAAGGGAAGAAGGATGCCGGCGTAAAGCCGCCGCTACAAAACGCGCGCGTGCTCAGCGGCATGCGGCCCACGGGCCGCATGCACATCGGCAATTATTTTGGCGCGCTGGCAAATTGGGTGCATTTGCAAAACGAGCGGTTACCGGGCGGCGCAGCTACACGCCACCCGCCCCTTCCTGCCTATGAATGCTTCTACTTCATTGCCGATTGGCATTCCCTCACGAGCGACTACGCGGACACCTCGGCGATCGCGCAAAACGTCATCGAGATAGCCACGGACTACCTTGCGGGAGGGCTTGATCCGGAAAAGCACGCGAATTGCACGATCTTTCAGCAGTCGCTCGTGCCGGAGCATGCGGAGTTGCATTTGCTGCTGTCCATGGTGACGCCGCTCGGCTGGCTGGAGCGCGTGCCGACGTACAAAGAGGCGCTGGAAAACATCAAGGACAAGGATTTACACAATTACGGATTCTTGGGCTATCCGGTGCTGCAGTGCGGCGACATCGTGATGTACGGCGAACCGGGAGTGCCGCTGTGGGTCCCCGTCGGCGAAGATCAGGTCTCCCACGTGGAAGTAAGCCGCGAAATCGTGCGGCGATTCAATTTCTTCTTCGCTGAATTTGAGACTGACGACTCGCTGTACAACAGCGAGAATCAGCAGAACCTCGAAGCCGCGAACAGCATGATGCGCCGGGTACGCGACCAGAAACTCGCTACTCCGGGACACAACATGCTGGCAAGGGCTGTGCAGTCATACGCACAGAAGATTGGGTATGAAAACTTTTATGCGGAGTATGGTTCGATTGCTAAATTCTTCCCCTGTAAGCAAGTCCTTCGTGAACCTCAGGTGATGCTCACGAAGACGCCCAGGGTACCCGGCCTCGACGGACGGAAGATGTCGAAGAGCTACGGGAATGCCATCACGCTGAGCGAAACGGACGCGGACATTCGCGCGAAAACGAAAGTGATGATGACCGATCCGGCGCGGAAGCGGCGTACCGATCCTGGAAACCCGGATGTTTGTCCGGTGTATGACTGGCATAAACTGTTCTCGACCAAGGAGACCTTGGAGTGGGCCGCGCACGGTTGCCGCACGGCGGGAATCGGGTGCATCGAGTGCAAAGCCAAAATGGCGGATCATTTGATTGCCTGGATCACCCCCGTGCGCGAGCGTCGCGTGGAATTCGAACGCCATCCGGCACGCGTGCTGGAAGTGATCGACGAAGGCTCGCAGAAAGCGCGCGTGGTGGCGCAAAGCACGATGGAGCGTGTTCGCGAAGCCATCTTCGGCTGGGAGAAAAAGCGCAAAGAAGTTGCCGGCGTGGCAGGAAGCGCGAAGGCATAAGGGGGAAAAAGTCTCGGGTTCGTACCGCGGTCAGAGCAACGGGGGACGCGGGGAGCGAACTCTCATCGGATTTGGCTGAAAAACGGGCGGCTGAGAACTGAACCGTGGCGACGCGGGAGCACAAGTTGACGGGAAAAGGCGGGGGAGAGGACGGGGAGATTTCGGCGGAGAAGCATGCGCAGGAGCGCACGGAGAATAAAGAATTGGCGAGCGCGGAGCGGCAAGTGGCGAGCGAGAAGAGCGCAGGCGAGGAAAGAAGCGCGGCCGGAGGCCCGGAGCAATCAGCGTCACCGGGTGGCGGATACAAGGTTCACATCCCGATGTACGAGGGTCCGCTCGATTTGCTGCTGGATTTGATTAAACAGCAGAAGATGAGCATACATGACATTCGAATCTCGGAAATCACCGCGCAATATTTAGATTATTTGCACAAATTGGAAGAATTGGACGTGGATGTTTCTGCGGAGTTTATTTACATGGCGGCGACGCTAATTTACATCAAGAGCAAAATGCTGCTGCCGCCGGATCCGCTGGCGAGTCCGGAAGAGCAAGCGGCGGATCCGCGCGCGGAATTGGTGCAACGGCTCGTGGAACACGAAAAATTCAAAAACGCCGCGCAACTCTTGTACCAGAAACAACAGATTGAAGAGAACGTGTGGTCGAAGCCTGATACGTCGCTGTACCAGGATCCCGGGACCGCGGGCGAGCTGGTCGTTTCTCTGGTGGACCTGGTGAAGGTTTTTCAGCAAGTGTTGGAGCGGCGCAAGGAAGTCGCTCGAATCGAGCTGCAGCACGAGGAGTTCACGGTGGCGCAGATGATCGCGCAGTTGCGCGCACAAATTGTTGCCAGCGCGGAAAGCAGCGTGAACTTGATTCAATTTTTTGAGGCGTGCCCGTCGCGGCACGCGATGATCGTGGCGTTTCTGGCGGTGTTGGAAATGGTGAAGCTGCAAGCGGTGGCGCTGGTGCAAGAGAAAATGTTTGGAGAGATTTTGGTAAGGAAGGGCAAGGCGTTTGACCTGGTGTTTGATGAGAACGGCGCGTTTCGACTGGTGGATGAGGAATACCGGTAGGATCTGGCCAGTGGCGCGCTCGCAAGCGCTCGAGGTAAACAGGTGGCAAGCAGGGAGGGAGAATTGGCGCAGAGAAGAGAGAACGCGGCGGCCGGCTGCGGCGGCCCAACTGTGAAGCAGAGAGGCGGGGAGATCGGAAACTAGTCGACGATGTTACGTGCGGAGGCAAGGCGGGAGCGCGCTAAGCGCGCCCTGCGCTCGGGCGAGCAACGAGAGGCGTGAATGACGAATGAAGAACGAAAAGCGGCGCTGGAAGCCATTATCTATGCGGCGGACGAGCCTGCAACGATTGAGCAGCTGACAAAAGCGCTCGGCGAGGAAAAACTGGCGGTCCAGGCGTCGCTCGACGAGTTGGTCGAGAGTTGCGCCACCGAACAGCGGGGCGTCGAAATTCGCGCGGTGGCGGGCGGGTACAAGATGTACACGAAGCCGCAGCAGCATGACGTGGTGCGGCGGTTTATCAAGAGCTTGCGGTCGCCGCTGAGGTTGTCGATGCCCGCGCTCGAAACCCTGGCGGTGATTGCCTACAAACAGCCGGTGACGGCACCCGAGATCTCGGAGATTCGCGGGGTGAATACGGCAGGAGTGATCAGCACGTTGCTCGACAAGCATTTGATTACGACGGCGGGGCGCAAGGAAGTGATTGGGCGGCCAATCCTGTACAAGACGTCGAAAGAGTTTCTGATGCGGTTTGGGTTGAGCGATTTGGAAGAGTTGCCGAGCCTGAAAGAGTTTGAGGCCCTGGCGCGGGAGGCGCTGGGAAGCGACGAAGGATTGGTGTCCATGGATGAAAGCCTGACGAACGAGGCGAACATTGGCGCGGGGCAAGAAGCAGGAAGCGAACAATGGCCAGTGCCGGGCAAGGAAGGCCAGGACGCGCGGGCGGACAATGAAGGAATGTCGGAAGGGGAGAGCGAGAGTTCCAAGAAGGCGGCAGCGGCGGAGTGAACGGGAGGAGAAACGCGAAGAGCATGGACACGTCGCCGTGCGCGAGGCCATCGAAGGCAGATTCCTCGACGACGAGGCGCAAGCAGCGCGGCTCTCGGCTCGGGCGGGCAAATTTCTTCATGGGAGTCTTTGAATAGAGACCGGCGCAGTGGGAAGCAGTGAAAAAGACAGCGCGGAGTGCGCGCGCCGGATTGAACGATCCGTAGAAGGAACGAACCTGCGCACGGTGCGACGCGACTGCCTTTGATTCCTGCCGCGTATCATCACATCAATTCCGCCTTTGTGCGGGTGCCGGCGTGCCTCCGCGGAATTTTCATTGTATTGGGGGTAGGCGGTTCGCGGCGACGGTTCACCGATTATGGGGTGAAATGGCCGGGGTTCCCCGATCCGGGAGCGCAGAAGAGATAAGAGATGCGGGAAAGGTTGCAGAAGATTATCGCGCGGGCGGGGATTGCTTCGCGAAGGCACGCGGAGCAATTGATCCTGAGCGGGCAGGTGCGCGTGAACGGGCGGGTAGTGACCGAGCTGGGAACAAAGGCAGACGCGGCCACGGATCGCATCGAGGCCGCGGGGCGCGTGGTGAAACAAGCAGAGCGGCGCGTGTACCTGGTGCTGAACAAGCCGCCGGAGATTGTGTCGGCGATGGCGGACCCGGAAGGACGGAAGACCCTGAAAAACTGTTTGCGTGGTTTTCCGGCGCGCGTGTACCCGGTGGGGAATTTGGAGTACAGCGCGTCGGGACTCGTGTTCTTGACCAACGACGGTGACCTGGCGGCGGAGATGTTGAAGCGCTGGGGCGAGCTGGAACAAGTGTATTTTGTGAAAGTGAAAGGGATGCTTACGCTGGGGGAATTGGAGCGCCTGGGCAAAGAGATTGGCGTGAGGATGAAAACCGTGCGGCAACCGGATGCGGCGCGGAGGCGAACCGCGAATTACTGGTATGAAGTGCGGATGCGGGATAGCAAGAAAGACGAAATGCGGAATGTGCTGTTTCGGGAGCAACATCCGGTGGAAAAGATGAAGCGGGTGGGACTCGGGCCGCTGACGGTGGAAGGCGTGGCGGAGGGGAGGTACGAGATGTTGCGGGAGAATGAAGTGGAGAAACTGGAGAAGGCGCTACGAGGAGGGAAAGCAGGTAAGGGAAAACCATGAGTTAAGAGAGAAGCGAAAGCTTCAGCACCTCCCGTCGGTTGGGGTGGGCGCAGTCAAGCCAGGATTCCTTGGCCGCAAGATGAGCGGGCTGGGAGTGACAGTGCATACGCTTTTGCCTGGCGGGAGTGCTTGGAAGGGTTCGACCACCTCCACGGGTGATTCATCGAGCCTCGCACAATAAAGTAGTCGCGAGCCATCAGGAAAAGCGAAAGCAAGGGTGCGCGCTCCAAAGAGTCGATTCAAATCATGGCTTCGGAAAGATTGCAGAAGATTATCGCGGCGAGCGGGATGGCCTCCCGGCGCAAGGCGGAAGTGATTATCGCGGCAGGACGGGTGACGCTGAACGGAAAGGTGGTGACCGAGCAAGGAACGAAGGCGGATCCCGAGCAGGACGAGATTTGCGTGGATGGGAAGCCGTTGAAGAAGCCGGAGCGTCTGCGGTATTTCCTGTTGAACAAGCCGCGAGGATATGTGACGACACTAAGCGATCCGGAGGGGCGGCCGACGGTGATGGATTTATTGCCGCGGGACATCGAGCGCGTGTATCCGGTGGGGCGGCTGGATTATGCGAGTGAGGGACTGCTGCTGATGACTAATGACGGTGCGTTGGCGCAGAGGCTGATGAAAGCCGGATCACATGTGCCGAAGATGTATCTTGTAAAGGTCAGTGGAAAACCGGAAGGGAAGACGATTCGACGGCTGCGAGCCGGGGTCATGATTGAGCTCGAAGACGGGAGGCGGGTGAGAACTTCGCCGGCAAAAATGCGGTTGGCGGAAGACGATTCCAAGGGAAGGGGTGAGCGGCGGGTGGCGAGTCGAGAGCGAGCCAACCCCTGGTATGAGGTGACATTAATTGAAGGAAGAAACCGGCAGATTCGGAGGATGTTCGAACACGTGGGACATCACGTGGAGAAGATTAAGAGAGTGCAAATGGGGCCGCTGGTTCTGGACGTGGCGCCAGGGAAGTTTCGGGAGTTGACCAAGGGGGAAGTGGAGGAATTGAAGAAAGTGGCGAGTGAACCATAGGAAAACGGCGCGCAGAGAGAGGAGAGAGGAAAGAGGAGAGAGCTCCACTAGGAACGGACAGCCCCCGACTGCAATGAGGAAAGGGGAACGACGGGATAATGCACAAGCAGGAGCGCGCCCGTGAGGACTCGCGGGTTGTGCCGAGAAAATGCGAGAATGGTTGGGGCTTCGGATGCGATTTTCAACGGCCGCGGTAATAGCCATGCCCCTGCTGCGGATGTCGCACCTCAAGCCTGACGCGTTCTTCATCTGTCCGGTGTGCTGGTTGGAAGGCCGGAGGTTAGAACGACGACGGCCGAGACAAAGGACGCGGTGGACCGAACGAGGTTGTTGCTTGACTACGGCGCCCGCGAGCTACCGTGAGTTTAGAGCTTGCGAGCGAAAGACGTTCGCCTAAGTCGACCCGAACAGAGCTGAGCGCGAATACCCGAAGCGACGCAGGATAACCAAAAACGCGATGGGCAAAACGATTGAAGAGCTGATACCGGAGTACCTGCGTGGGCTGCCGGTTTACGTTCCTGGCAAGCCCATTGAGGAAGTCGAACGCGAGCTGAAAATTCAAGCGATCAAGCTCGCTTCGAATGAAAACCCGCTCGGGCCGTCGCCGATGGCGATGGAAGCGGCGCGCAAAGCCCTGGCTGATTCGAACCGTTATCCGGATGGCGGGACGCTGCGGCTGCGGGAAAAAATTGCGGCGACGCACCAAGTTTCGCCGGATGAAATTTTTATCGGGTTGGGATCCAGCGAACTGATTGACGTGGCGGCACGTGTGTTGCTCGGCCCGGGGACGACCGGGCTGACTTCCGAAGGCACGTACCCGCCGTTTTCTACGGCGATTCGAGCGAATGGCGGGTCGCTAGAGCACGTGCCGATGTGCGCGTTCGCGTACGATCTGCCGGAAATGGCGCATGCGATTAGGAATGCCACGCGAATCATTTATCTGGCGAATCCGAACAATCCGACGGGAACGGCGTTTGGGGCGGGGGAGTTCGAGCGGTTCTTAAGCCACGTGGCGAGCGACGCGCTGGTAGTGCTGGATGAGGCGTATATCCACTACGCGGAAAAACCCGACATGCCGCAATCGGTGGAGCTTTTCCGGCTGCGCGAGAATTTGCTGATCCTGCGGACTTTTTCGAAAGTTTACGGCATGGCGGGGATCAGAATTGGGTACGGGATCGGTGCGGTGGCGCTCGTGTCGGCGATGAACAAACTGCGCACGCCGTTCAATGTTTCGGGAGTGGCGCAGGCGGCGGCGCTGGCTGCGCTCGATGATCACGAGCACGTGAAGCGATGCATCCAAGCCAATCGCGTGGAGCGGAAGCGCATCGCCGAGGAGGTGGCGAAGCTCGGATTGCAGCCGGTAAAGAGCGAGACGAATTTCGTGTTTGTAGAAGTGGGCCGCGAGGCGAAAGCGATCGGCGACGAATTGTTGCGGGAAGGCGTGATCGTGCGGCCGCTGGCGTGGATGGGCTTCCCCGAAGCGATTCGCATTTCCGTGGGGACGACGGAAGAAAATGACAAGTTGTTCATGGCCTTGCGTCGTGTGCTCGAGAAGCGCAAAGGAAAACCTGAGCTGACGGCGCGATGAAGAAAGGGGCGAGTAAGGAACCCGGGTGACGCGACCAAGTGATTCGTGACCGGTAAAAAACGGAACATAGCCCGTGCGAAGAGGTTGCGCGGGCATTTGATTTATAAGGCAGGGTCGTTTTTGAAGGGAAAGAATTAACACGAGATCGCCTCTGGAGGTCCGAGCACTTCGGGCAGAGGCGAGGGGGAAATACGCAGTGAGAGTGCTGGTTCCAGAAGCGTCGGAGTTCCAGGCGACGAGCGGCGGCGATCTCATCGCGGATATCCTGAGGAAGTGCAAGACGATTGCGGTGGTTGGATTGTCGTCGAACCCGATGCGCCCGAGCCACGAAGTGTCGGAGTACATGCAGCGCGCGGGGTATCGGATTATTCCGGTGAATCCCAATGAGACGGAAGTGCTGGGGGAGAGAAGTTACGCGCGACTGGAGGACGTGCCGGAGGGCGTAGATGTCGTGAGCGTTTTCCGGCGGACGGAGGAGGTTCCGCCGGTGGTGGAGAGCGCGATTCGCGTGGGAGCGAAAGTGGTGTGGATGCAGTTGGGAATCGAGCACGAAGAAGCGGCAGAGAAGGCGAGAGCGGCGGGATTGGCGGTGGTGGAGGATGCCTGCATTTTGATGGAGCACAGGAGACGAGGGCGTAGGGGATAGGGATCAGGGAGCTGGGAAAAAGTGCCAGGCCGCCCGCGCGGAACAGTTGCGCGGCTATTTTTTTTGGTAGAGGCATGCAGGAGAAACGGCCGTAAGAGAGCTCCGGAGAGACGCAAAGGCATACGGAAAAAGAACGAGGGATTCTTCGCCACGGTTGGAATGACGGTGTTTGAGGAGTCGAAAGGCTTTGTTTGGACTGCTGAATCCAAGAGCATGACGAAGAAGTTTGTATTGGCCGGCCTTCAGTGCGACAGGGAAAAAACCAGCAGGTTGCGTTTGCCGGGGACGACCACGCCGAGAAGGTGGCCGTCGGGAGAGATGGAGAATTCGCGGAAGCTGAGGCCGTGAAGAACGGGAACGGGCGTGGGCTGCGAAACGGGGATTTCTTTATTGGGCGAGACGGTGACGAGCGGGGGAACCGGGAACCACACCACGTCGCCGGACTTTTTCTCGGGGGAGCGCTTGAGGAAAATGCGCGACTCGTCGGGAGTCCACCGATAGACGCCGAAGCCGATGCGCACGCGCGCGACCTGGTTGGGATTCGAAAGGCTGCGGATTTCGAGGACTTCGCGGTCGATGAAATAGGCGGCTTTGGTGCGGTCGGGAGAGACGGTGAGGCCGCCTTCGTAGCCCTCGAGAGTGGCGAGTTCCTTGGCCGAGTCGCTGAGGATGTCGAGATATTGCAGACGGGGCGGGCCGGACATGGAGTGGTCCTGCTCGACGGCGACTGCGAAATTCATCCCGGGAAGCCAGGCGGCGTCGCGAAAGGTGCGCCCCTCGTAGGGAGAAGGGAGCGAGCCGGAGGATAGGCGCGTGGTTTTGATGGAGAAGAGCGGAAGAGTCGGCACGGCTTGCGAGAGATAGGCGATGGTGTTGTTGTCGGGGAGAAAGACGGCATTGGAAGAGTCGAGGATGAAGTTGTCGCCCTTGTTGATGCGAAGTTCGTGGCCGGAGTCGTCGAAGAGAAGCGTTTGGACCGAGTTGGTGGCGTTGCCGCTGTCGTCCTGCACGGTGGTGGTCATGAGCTGGACGAGGAGATAGCGGCCGCTGGGCGACCAGCGCATGGAATCGACGAGGTAGCTGAAGAGCCGATTGTCGCGCGTATATTTTTGGCCCTCGAGAAGACGTCGGCGCTTGCCGTGCCCCTCCTCAATCCAGATGTCGTCGTGCTCGAGGTCGTAAAGCTTGGTCTTCAGCTTGTGATAGACGGAAAAAGCGATGGCGTCGTTGGGACCGAAAGAGAAGGCGGTGATTTCGTCGTCGATGGAACGAAGAGGATTGTCGAGGTTTTGCGCCTGGGCGGGAATTGAGAAGAAGAGAGCGAGAAAGACACTAAGGAAGAGGAGGCCGAGGAAGAACTGGCCCCTTCCGGAAAACCGTCCGAGTAAAGGAGTGGTCCTTCGTAGAAACCGCTCGGCGCGAACGAGTGGCCCTTCGCGAAAAGGCCTCGAGGTAAACCGTTGGCTAGATTTGCAAAACAAGACAGAGAAGATCATGGCTTGGGATGGGGGCCGGTGTAGTCGGAGCAGCACGGTTTTTGGACGGGAGTGAATTCCATCAGTTCGACGCGGGTTCCGTCGGGATCGTAGAGATTGAGTTGCCATTTGCCGTCTCGGCCGATTTTTGGCTGTTCGGTGCCGCTCCAGCCGTTTGTGCGCAGCTGCTGCTCAGCGGCGTGAATGTCGGGAACGCCGAGAGCGATGTGATTCATCACGCCAAGCGTGTGCTTGTCGGCATTGGCGGGGACGTTGAGCATGAATTCGAGCCAGTCGGTGCCGTCAGGGACTTGCATGTCGACCCAGTTGCTTTCGTCGTCCTTCATACCACCATGCCAGTAGACATGGAAGCCGAGGATGTCTTTGTAGAAATTGTCTTCCGCGGCGCGGTCAACAACGATGAAGCCAGCGTGAATCAGGCGGGTACTAATTTGATTGGCGGGAGGCGTGACCTGGCGGTGGGCGGGAGCTTGGACGAAGGTCAGGGGAAGGCCTTCGGGATCCTGAAAAGAAAAGTGAAGGGTGCCGTTGAAATCTCTGGTAACAGGGTTGACCGGGATGTTGTGAGCCTGGAGATAACGGTGCATTCCCACAACGTCAGGAGTGGCAAAGGCGGCTTCAGCGAGAAGATTTGCGTGAGAACCGGAGGCCCCTTCGGCTAAGGCAATTTGTTGATGGTCACTCAGGATGTAGCACGGGCGCACCATTCCTGGGCAACCGGCGTCGCGAGCGATGAGGCCAAGGGTTTTGCTATAGAAACCGACCGCGATGCGCGGGTCAACGGACCAGAGGCGGACGAAAGCGATACCGGTGATGGGCGGCCGGAGAGGCTGCTCCTGACCGCAAAGGGACACGGCGAAGTGCGAAGCAGCCATAGACAAAATCAGGGCTATCGGAGTGCGGCGCATCGGATCACCTCAGGATTTAGGTACCGGTTTGGATTTTAGCTTACGGATTTCGTCCATGCGAACGCGGAGGCGCTGCTCGAGGCCCTGATCGGTGGGGCGATAGTAGGTACGGCTGGCGAGATTGTCGGGGAGACAGGGCATGTCAGTGACTTTGTCTTCGAAATTGTGGGCGTGTTTGTAGCCCTCGCCGTACCCGAGATGCTTCGTGAGGCCGGTGGGGGCGTTGCGCAGATGGAGCGGGACGGGATCGGCTTCGGTTTTGTGGACGTCGTCGAGGACTTCGCCGTAAGCGGTGTAGACGGCGTTGGATTTGGGTGCGAGCGAAAGGTATAGAGCGGCTTGCGCGAGGGCGAGATGGCCTTCTGGCGGGCCGATGAAGTGAAAGGCGTCTTTGGCAGCGAGGGTAACGGCGAGGGCGCCGGGCTCGGCGAGGCCGATGTCTTCGCTAGCCATGCGCACCATGCGACGCGCGATGTAGAGCGGGTCTTCGCCGGACTCGATCATGCGCGCGAGCCAGTAGAGGGCGGCATCGGGATCGGAATTGCGCACGGATTTGTGGAGCGCGGAGATGAGATTGAAGTGCTCTTCGCCGGCTTTGTCGTAGCGGAGGAGTTTGCGCTGGAGAATGTCCTCGAGGAGTTCGGAAGTTATGACGTGCGGTGCATTTTTCTTGGCACGCGTACTCTTGGCTGCGAGTTCGAGGGTGTTGTAGGCCGCGCGGGCGTCGCCGTTAGCGAAAGAGGCGATGCGAAAGAGGATGTCGTCGGAGACTTCAATAGGTTCGTTGCCGAGGCCACGGTCCTTGTCGGCGAGGGCGCGGCGAAGCAGGTCGACGATTTGAGGGGTGGCCAGCGGTTCGAGGACATAGACCTTGGTGCGCGAGAGAAGCGGCGAGATGACTTCGAAGGAGGGATTCTCGGTGGTCGCACCAATGAAAGTGATATGGCCGGCTTCGACATGCGGAAGAAAGGCGTCCTGCTGGGCTTTGTTGAAGCGATGGACCTCGTCGACAAAGACAATGGTGCGGTAGCCGGAGCGAGATTTGTATTCGGCGGCGGCCATGACGTCCTTGATTTCCTTGATGCCAGCAAGGACAGCACTGAAGGAGACGAAATCTGCGTGCGTGAGGCGAGCGATGAGGCGCGCGAGCGTAGTCTTACCACAGCCCGGAGGTCCCCAGAAGAGCATCGACCCGATGTTGTCGCTTTCGATTTGAAAGCGTAGAGGCTTTCCTGGACCGAGAAGCTTTTCCTGGCCGATGAATTCGTCAAGCGTGCGCGGCCGCATGCGTTCGGCGAGCGGCTGGTTGGCGGCGGGGGCATCGCCTTCCGCGGGGGAGGCTGGGAGTTTGGAGAAGAGGCCCATGGACTTCCTTGAGTCTAAATCGTTTGTCGGTAAAGGGGAAATGGGACGATTGTACGAAATTGTGCGACCCGAGGTAGCAGGCGGCTGTCCGTTCTCCGTCGGAGAAGAAACGATGGTTTCTGAGATGGCTTCCGGAGACGCGCCGGGGGCTCCCGTACGAGGGCCGCTGGTCGGTTCCCGGGATGGGGCGCAGCGGGCTGCGCCCTACAACTGCCGCGGGATGGAGTTGCGCTGGCGGGCGGCTTCGTAGAAGACGACCGCAGCGGCCGCAGCGGCGTTGAGGGACTCAACGCCGCTGGCCATAGGAATGTGGATCCGGGCGTCGGCGGAGCGCTCGATTTCTTCGGGGAGGCCCGCGCCTTCGTTGCCGACAAGAAGAGCAATGGGCTGGCACCAATCGACTTCCCAGGGGGCCAGGAGGGGAGATACGGCGTTGCGGGACGCGCTAGCGCGCGCCCCGGCAACGCCAGCGCGGAATGCGACGTTTTGGCCAGGTTCGGGAACCGCTTTCCCCCCGCTCTGCTCGCGATAGGGTTGCTCCACCTCGGCCGCGGGCTCCGCATGTCGTGCCGTTACGTCCGAAGAAGAAGACGAGCCTCCTTTGTTGTGGACGCTGGAGGCAAGGGTGTAAATGCCGGCGATTTTGAATTGCGTGAGGAGAATGGCGAGAGACATTCCGGCGAGGATGGGTAGGTGGAGTGCCGCACCGGCGGAGGCGCGGAGCGCCTTCGGCGAAAAAGGACTGGCGGCGCCGCTGACGCCGGAGGCGGCAGTCGCGGCGCCGGTCGCGCCGAAAGCAGCGGCGGTGCGAAGGATGGTGCCGACGTTACCGGGATCCTGAACACCGGCGAGAACCACCAAGAGAGGGGCGCACGCCGAAGCGGGAGTGCGCACGAGTTCGTCGAAAGACGTTTCGTGGGGTTTTACGAGCGCGGCGACGCCTTGCGGGTGCTCGGTGTCGGCAAGACTTTCAAAGAGGCGGTCGGTGGTGCGCAGGATGAGGAAGCCCAGTTCGGGACGATCGATGAGGGGCGCAAGACGTTCGTGGTGCCGCTGGCCGGTTTGGCTGAAGAGCACGGCTTGGATGGGACAGCCGGAGCGCAGCGCTTCTTCGACGAGGCGGACGCCTTCGACCCCGACGAAGCCGCTTTCCGTGGGCAGGCCGCCGCGGAGCGCCACGCGAAACTCCTTGAGCCAGCGATTGTCGCGGCTGGTGAGGAGCGCCGACTCCCCAGCGGCGGGAACGTTACGCACGGGTCCGCTGGGCCTTCCTTGTGGCTTCATAACGGCTGAGTTGCATGCAAGTCTGAATGATGAATAAGCGGCAACTTGCAATATTCAATTTGCCCATCTTTATCCCGCAAACAAGTCTTGCACACCATTGCTTGTCAGGGGAAGTCCGCTGGCAACCGAAGTCAGGGAACGATTCGGCCGCGCCCGGTTTGCCGCACAGGGTTCGGCAAAGGCTGACCGCAAAAGACCTTCGGGATTCCGTTATGATCTGAAACAAGAAAGGAGTCTAGAACAAAGGCAACCAACGAAAGCGCGAGAATTCCGAAGGAACCGCGGATCACGCCTGGCCGATAGATTATCAGCGGAGCGCTTTTGGCGGGTGGAGTCAAGCGGCTCTGATGAGCGGCTCGCTCGGCCTGCGGACGGGGCGACTCGAGAGAGTACTTTCGGCAAGGGCGAGAATTCTCCTCTGCGTTCGGCCAGCCTTCGGTGCCTAGAGGGGCGGCACCGCCTGACTCTGCCAGGTGACGACTTGCGGGATAAGCTTCCTAATCTCGGGCGCACCGCAAGGCCATGAGCGCCGTGGTGTTGCGCGGGCCAGAGAGGGTATGGTAGCGTCGGCAAAATACGGGCAGCGCGAAGGGAGCGCTGCGAAGACGCCGCCCTGCCCCTCATGTTTCGTTCAGGGGAGCCCTTCGAATCTCAGGGCAAGCGGGCGGCGCAACAGGTGGCGGTACGACTTCGCCAAAGGCCAAAAAATTGCCGGCTGAACTGCTGCGCGTCAATCCCATCAACCCCGAAGTGGAAGTGCTGCGATACGCGGCGGATTTTCTTTTGCGCGGAAGTGTGATCGCGATACCCACGGACACGTTTTATGGATTGGCGGCGGACCCCTTCAATTTGGCGGCGGTGGATGAAATTTACCGCGTAAAAGGGCGGCCGGAGGCGCGCGCCTTGCCGATTCTGGTGAATTCGATCGAGCAGGCGGTGACGCTTTCGCGCGGAACGCCGGGAAGCTTTATGCGGCTGGCGCAGAAGTTCTGGCCGGGTGCGCTGACGCTGGTGGTGAATGCCGCGCACAAGATTCCGTTGAAGGTGACGGCAGGAACGGGTCGGGTGGCGTTGCGCTGGCCGCGGAGCGAGGTGGTTCGCTGCCTAATTCAAGAGTTCGAGGGGCCGGTGACGGGAACGAGCGCGAACATTTCGGGATTTTCTTCGTGTGCAAGCGCGGCGCAGGTGATGAAGCAATTGGGTTCGCGTGTGCCGCTGGTTTTGGACGCCGGCGAGACCGGAGCGACGCTGCCGTCGACGATCGTGGAGTTGAATGGGGACGCGTGGAGGATTGGAAGGGAAGGCGCGATTGCAGTCCGCGAGATTGACAGAGCGATGAAGGAGAGGGGTTAGAAGCAAGAGCAGCGATCGGCACCTGATTCGGGGCAACGAGCGGTACCCTTTCACCGCGTTGCCGGATTGTCCGCCAAGTGGGGATGCAATCTTGCGAGCAAGGAGCTAGTCGCCGCGGGAGGAAGGAGCGACGGGCCGAGACGGCGTCACTGGACCGGGACGACATCGTTGAACCATAGGGAGATCTTCGGCAAGGATTTTTTGGGACTTCGTTCGACAGGGCTTTCCGCTTTTCGAGATTTATTCCCACGCGAGTCTGATCGGTGAGCGCCTCCTTCGGCGGGTTGCGGTAGTGTCCACGATTGGCTCCGTCGGGCGGGAAGCGCCTGGAGGAGCGCTCCGCCCGGGATGACGCGGTCCTCCGTCGCCAACGCGAAGCAAGGCCCGGTCCCAAAATGTTGACCCTTTTAGCGCGGAGGGGCATAGGAGATTTTGCCGAGGATGGCCGGACCGCGCGCGCCGGTCGCAGAAGGAAGATTTGCCGGGCGCTGGTGAAGCGTTTCATAAGCGAGGACAGCGAAGGCGAAGGCTTCCTTAGCCTCTTCGGGAATGCCGAAGCGGGAGGAAGCAAGGACCGACATGAATGAAGCTCCTTTTGTTCGTCGAGGAGCACCTTGGCCCGATGTGGGCAAGCTCATTTCCGCAGAAGCTTCTTGGGGCAGCGAAGTGAAATAGGCAGCACGCGGTGGGACCATGCCAAAAACCGAAAGTTGTTCGAAGAGCAGGGGGTTATGTGCGCCGCCGCCGGAGACGATGAGTTGCTGGATCCGGTGACTAGGCAGGACGAAACGATCCAGAGCGTCGGCGACCGAAGCCGCAGTGAACGCAGTGGCGGTGTGAATGAGGTCATTCGGTTTAGCCTGATAACGTCGGCCGAGAGCGAGGAGCTTTTTGACATAGGCGGCACCGAAGTATTCGCGCCCCGTGGATTTGGGCGGTTTCCTTTTAAGGTAGGGATCTTCAAGAAGAACCTTCAGCAGTGGCTGGTTGATTCGGCCGCTTCGCGCGAGGCGAGCATCTTTGTCGAAACGTTGGCGGCCGTGGGTGAAATGTTGGACAAGGGCGTCGATAAGCATGTTGGCGGGGCCGGTGTCGAAGGCAAAAACCTCTGAAGGTTTCGCATTCGCGGGGATAACCGTGAGATTGGCGATGCCGCCGAGATTGAGGGAGACACGACCGAGTTTTGGATGGCGATAGAGAAGATAGTCGACGTAGGGAACGAGCGGAGCGCCCTGGCCGCCGAGAGCCATGTCCGCCGGGCGAAAATCGGAAACCGTGGTGATGCCGGTGCGGGCGGCGATGACCGAGCCGTCGCCAATTTGGAGAGTGGACGCGGTGGATGCCCCGAAATACTCGGAGGCGAGGCCTTGGTGAAAGATCGTTTGGCCATGGGAGCCGATGAGGGAGACGCGCCTAGGTGAGACCCGGAAGCGGCCGCAGCCGGCGAGGGCGGCTTTGGCAAAAATTCCGCCCAGACGAAAGTTAAGCTGGCTCAGGTCTCCCGCACTTATTGGCTGCTGCTCGGCGACGCGAAGGATTTCTTTGCCGAGCAAGGGAGGAAACTCGAACGAAGTCTTATCGAGTAAGCGCGCCTTCAGGTTCGGAGCCGCGCCGGAGATGCGGGCGAGGGCGACATCGATTCCGTCAGCGGATGTGCCGGACATGAGGCCGAGGACCAGCATGTCAGCATTATCTGAGATTACCGCTTCCCGGTTCGAAGCAAATTGCAGCGTTGGTCCTCATCTTCGAAATAGGCAAACCTGACATCCACGCAGTGAAAGAAACCTGCCCATACCCCGACAACGATTTCTTCGAGGGCCTCATCGAACGGCATCTCCCTGCCGGTGCCTGGGAACGACAAAAGCTCGGATTACAGCTTGTTCGTGCGGCAACTGCTTGCTCATGAGATTTGTTTCTTGAGTTCGGCGAGGAGATTGAGGGCGTCGAGAGGTTTCATTTCGTCGAGGTCGGCGTCGCGCAGCTTGTCGAGGACCGCGCGGTCGAGCGGGGTGAAGAGGATTTGTTGATGGCCGTTGCTGCCGGAGCCTTCGCCGGCGGCGCCCGGGGAGAGTGTCTCGCTGAGCTCGTGCTCGCTTTGCTCGTGGCGCTTCAAGACTTCGCGGGCGCGCTCGATGACGGAGCGGGGGAGGCCCGCGAGGCGAGCGACTTCGATGCCGTAGCTTTTGTCGGCGCTGCCGGGCTCGACGCGGCGAAGAAAAATGATTTCGCTGGGCGTTTCTTTCACGGACACGTGGACGTTTTTCACGCAGGGGAGAAGATCGGCGAGTTCAGTGAGCTCGTGATAGTGGGTGGCGAAGAGCGTGCGCGCGCGAGTGTGTTTCTGGAGATGCTCTACGACAGCCCAGGCGATGGAAAGGCCGTCGAAGGTTGCCGTTCCGCGGCCGACTTCGTCGAGAAGGACCAGGCTGGACGGGGTAGCGTAATTGAGGATGGCGGCGACTTCGCTCATCTCGACAAGGAAAGTGGACCGGCCGCGCGCAAGATTGTCACTTGCGCCGATGCGCGTGAAGATGCGGTCGGTAACCGGAAGCTTGGCCTGGCGCGCGGGAACGAAGGAACCCACCTGGGCCATGAGAATAATGAGCGCGGCCTGGCGAAGATATGTCGATTTGCCGCCCATGTTCGGGCCGGTGATGAGCAGGAGTTGCTGCCGGCCGGGCTCGAAGCAGAGATCGTTCGGAACAAAGCGCTCGCCGCGCTGGCGGAGAAGTTCTTCGATGACCGGATGGCGGCCACCGATAATGAGCAACTCGCCGGTGGAATTGAACTCAGGGCAGGTGTAGCCGCGGTCGGCAGCGAGCTTGGCGAAGGCGGCGAGAACGTCGAGCTGAGCGACAGCGGAAGCGGTGCGCCGCAGGCGCGCGGCACTGGCGGCGACGGAGGAGCGTACGTCGATAAAGAGTTGGCGCTCTATTTCAAGAATGCGCTCGTCGGCCGCGAGGATTTTGCGTTCGTATTCCTTGAGCTCGGGGGAGGTGAAGCGCTCGGCGTTGACGAGGGTTTGCTTGCGCTCGTAGTCAGCGGGCGCGAGATGCAGATTGGGCTTGGAAATCTCAATGTAGTAGCCGAAGACCTGGTTGAAGCGGATCTTGAGCGAACCGATGCCAGTGCGTTTGCGCTCGCGCTCTTCCATTGCGGCGATGATTTGCTTGCTGTGCTGGCTGAGATTGCGCAACTCGTCGAGTTCGGCGTGATACCCGCCCCGAATGATGCCTGGTTCGGTGGCAAGGGCGGGCGGCTCGTCCGAGATGGCGCGTTCGAGGCGTTCGCGGACGTCAGAGAGTTCGTCGATTTCTTCATGGAGGAGGCGGAGGAGTTCGCTGCCGCCGACAGTTGGGGGTGTGACAAAATTCTTCAAGACCGGGAGCTGGCCGAGAGATTTGCGCAAGGCTACCAGTTCGCGGGGAGTCGCAAGACCCAGAGTTATGCGGCTGGTGAGGCGCTCGAGATCGAGAATACCGCGAAGCTCTTTGCGGATTTCGCCGCGCACCACGGTTTGTTGCACCAGCTGCGTAACCGCGGCCAAGCGGCCTTCGATGGCGTCGCGATCAATGAGCGGGCGAAGAATCCAGGAGCGCAGAAGGCGCGCCCCCATGCCGGTTACGGTGACATCGAGGGCGGCAATCAAGGTCGTCGGACCGGGAGAGCGGCCGGATTCCTCGGAGAAAATTGGAGCGAGCAGCTCGAGATTGCGGACGGACACGGGATCCAGAAGAAGCGTGTCGCGATGTTCGTAATAGCGGACGCGATCGAGATGGCCGAGGGCCTCGACGCTGGTCGAGTCAGGTTTGTCGCGGGCTTCGCCGGAGCGATCGCCGCGAGCGGCGTTTTCGCGCAGGTAATGAATGACGGCGCCGGCAGCGGAAAGGGCTCGCGGATGATTGTCGAGGCCGAATCCGGTGAGTTCGGCGACGCCGAATTGTTCGCGAAGAATGCGTTCGCCGTAGTCGTGTTGAAAGGTCCAGTCTTCGAGGCGGGACTCGATTCCGCCGGTGCCTTCGAGAAGGGAGGTCTTCGCGGTTTCGAAGAGCTGCTGAGGACGAGGGAGCAAAGTTTCGCGCGGACGAAGAAGCTGGAGTTCGTCGCGCAGAGCTTCGTCCGCGCGCGTTCCGGAGAATTCGGTGGCTTGAAACTCTCCGGTCGAGAGATCCACAAACGCGAGCCCAATGGGAGAGCCTGATGGATCGGGCGCGACGGCGGCAAGGAAATTGTTCTCGCGGAGATCCAGGACGCTAAGATCGGTGGCCGTGCCAGGAGTGATGACGCGCACAACTTCGCGGCGCACAAGTTTTTTCCCGGGGCCAGGCTGTTCCATCTGGTCGCAAATGGCGATCTTGAAGCCCGCGCGAATCAAGCGGGCCAGATAGCCTTCGGCGGCGTGATAGGGAACGCCGCACATGGGGATAGGCTGGCCTCTTTCGCGGTTGCGGGAGGTGAGCGTGATTTGGAGTTCGCGCGAGGCGATCATGGCATCTTCGTAAAATAGCTCGTAGAAATCGCCCAGTCGGAAGAGCAGCAGCGCGTGGGGATAGCGCGCCTTGATGGCGTGATACTGCTGCATCAGAGGTGTGGCTGGCTCGCTCATTCGGAAGTTGCCAGGTGTCAGTCTTCCGGTTTCACTACAGAGTCCCTAATCATGGCGTATCGGCATAAAAACGCAAGTAGTCAACCTGTGAGAAAGAGTGCAGAAAAGGATTTCGCCTTCTTTCAAGGCAAGCTTGCCGAGAATTCAGTCGCAAATGCCCAACTGCGTAAGCAGAAATGCGTAATCCAAAGCGATCTCGCGGAGGTAGTCATAGCGGCCGGAAGCGCCGCCGTGGCCCGCACCCATGTTGATTTTGAGCAGCAACGGATTGGAATCGGTTTTCAGCGTACGCAGCTTGGCCGCGTATTTCGCGGGCTCCCAGTACATCACTTGGCTGTCATGGAGCGCGGCTTTTAGGAGCATCGCGGGGTAGGCCTTCCGCTCGAGATTCGTGTACGGACAATATCTTTTGATGCGGAAGTAGTCTTCCGAGATTTGCGGATTACCCCATTCTTCGTATTCGCCGACGGTAAGAGGAAGTCCAGCGTCCAGCATGGTGTTCAAGACGTCGACGAAGGGCACCTGGCTGAGGACGACACGGAACAGGTCGGGGCGCTGGTTGGCGACTGCGCCCATGAGCAGGCCACCGGCGCTGCCGCCTTGGATGGCGAGCTTTTGCGAGAAAGTGTAGCGCTCCGCGATTAGATGCTCGGCGGCGGCGATGAAGTCGCTAAAGGTATTTTGTTTCTTCTTCATGCGGCCGGCGTCATGCCAGGGTTTGCCGAGCTCACCGCCGCCCCGAACGTGCGCAAGCGCGTAGATCACGCCGCGATCCAGGAGGCTTAGCCGATTCGATTTAAAGCTCACCGGCACGGAAATGCCGTAGCTGCCGTAGCCGTAAAGGAGCAGCGGAGCGGCGCCATTGAGAGGAGTGTCGCGGCGATAGACTATAGAGACCGGGATGCTCGTGCCGTCGGAGGCTGTGGCGTGCAAGCGCCTGCTGACGTACTGCGAAGGGTCGTAGTTGCCGACGACCGGTTGCTGCTTGCGAAGGAAGCGCTCGCGGGTGCCCACGTCATAGTCGAATACCGAACGAGGCGTGACAAAGGAATCGTACTCGAAGCGCACATAGGAAACGTCGAATTCGGGATTGTCCCCGAGGGAAACGTTGTAGGCAGGTTCACTGAATTCGATCCGATGCGAGGAGGCTAGAGCGTTTTGAGCATCCGCGCGCAAGTCCACAACGCGTAGGTTGGGAAGGCCGCCTTGCCGCTCGAGTAAAACAAGATGATCTTTGAAGGCAGCGGCTGAAGCGAGCATCACGTCCGGGCGGGTGGAGATGGTCTCACGCCAATACTCGGGACCCGGCTGCCTGACAGGGGCAGCGACCAGGCGAAAGGTGCGACCGCCCGAATTTGTGCGAATAAAGAAAAGCCCTTCGCCAAAGCCGGCTAGACGCCCGGGATGGTGGTCGGCATAGTACTCGTGATTGTCCTCGCGAGGCGCGATTAATTGGAATTGGCCGAACGGGTCGGCAGCGCGGAGGAAACGGACTTCGCTCGCGGTGTGGCTGGCGGAGGTGAGGAAAAGGTATTCGCCGCTGCGCGTGCGCTCGATCTCCACGTGGAAACGCTCGTCGGTTTCCTCGTAGAGCAGCGCGTCGGGATCGCTTGAGCCGAGGACGTGTCGGTACAGGCGGTACGAGCGCTTGGTGGTTTCGTCTTCGATGGTATAGAAGAGCGTTCGGTTGTCGGCGGCCCATGCAACGCTCGCGACACGCTCGATGCGCTCGGGCAGCGTTTCGCCAGTCCGAAGGTCCTTCCAGTACAGCGTGTATTGACGGAATCCGGTCGTATCGGTTGAATAGGCGAGCCAGCGATTGTCATCGCTGATCTGGAAGGCATCTCGTCCGAGGAAGGAGTGCCCCTCGGCAAGCTGATTCAAGTCGAGGAGAAGTTCTTCGGGAGCGGGTTCGCTGGGTTCCGCGGACGCCCGAGAGGAAGGCCAAAGAGCTTTGCGGCCGCCGCCCTGCGCTATAGGGCCTGGCGGGTTCCGGCGGCGATAATGGTAAGGATACTGCTTGCCTTCGACCGTTTTGGTGAAGTAGAGGTATCCGCGCAGGCGATAGGGGACCGAAAGGTCGGTCTCGAGGATGCGCCCGAGCATTTCTTGATAGAGTTTCTCCTGGAAATCCCGAGTGGGCTGTAGAACGAGATCGGCGTAGGCGTTCTCGGCATCGAGATAGGCAAGGACTTCCGGTGAACCCTTGTGCCGGAGCCAGTCGTAGTGGTCGACGCGGCGGTCGCCGTGAACGATGTGCTCAACGGGCTCACGCCGTGCCAGCGGCGGGTTGCGGGCTGCCTCCGGGACGTGCTGTTCGGAAATCGCTGGCGATGTCTTCTTGGAGTCTGGGTTCACGGGGCTCTTTTGCACACAAACACGGTCCTGGAACTCGAAGTTGGAAATGTGCCCGGCAGAAGGACTCGATTCCTTCGTTATACTAGCGGAAGATGAACGGCACGGGCGAGTAGTTTCTGAGAACTGGAAAAATCGCAGTGGCGCACGAAAGAGAAATCAAGTTAAAGATCGAGGATCTAAAGGCCTTCCGGCGGCTGCTGAAGAAGCTTGGGGCCGTGCCCGTGGGCGCGGGACAGGGCAGAGTACATGAAGA
The DNA here is from genome assembly GCA_036262755.1 of Candidatus Acidiferrum sp. Classification (GTDB taxonomy): domain Bacteria; phylum Acidobacteriota; class Terriglobia; order Acidiferrales; family UBA7541; genus Acidiferrum. The sequence continues at coordinate 32,022 of DATAIH010000142.1, read as the reverse complement.
AAACGTGATTTTCGACACCCCGCAGGGAGGGCTGGCGAAACACGGCCAATTGCTGCGGATTCGCACCGAGACACTCGAAGGCAGCGGAAAGTCAGGAAAGGAGCGGCCGAAGCCGCGTGTGGTGCTGACCTTCAAGAGGCCCGTCGCCAGGCCGGCAGCTTCGGACGGAAAGGGGTTTTCCGCGGGCCCCCACAAACTACGAGAAGAGATCGAGATGGAAGTCACCGATGCCGCGACGCTCGCGACGATTTTTGAAGGGCTGGGGATGGCCGGTTGGTTCCGCTATGAGAAGTACCGAAGCACGTTTCGACTTCCGGCTTCGAAGGCCTGGGCGCGGGGGCTGCTGATTGAGTTGGATGAGACGCCGATTGGAACGTATGTGGAACTGGAAGGGCCTGCCGGTGCGATTGACCGAGCCGCCAGGGAGCTAGGCTATTCGAAACGGGACTATGTGTTGAAGAACTACCTCACTTTGTACCTCGAAGAGTGCCGCAGCAAGGGCATCGAGCCCGTGCACATGGTTTTTTCCTAAGCTGGTTTTCACCTCGTGGAGTAGCTTGATGGAAAAAAACTTGGCTTAACATCATTCTGCGCTTGACATTGGGATAAGCGCAGCTTATCAATGCAAATGGGGACCGCAGAAGCGGTCATGATGATACGTGGACCCTTGCGATGAGCGCGAGCAACGAACTCGAGCCTGGCCCTAAAAGCTTCGGGAAGCTGTGCGCCCGAGAGTGGATTCAAGGGTTGGGCATCCCGATGGAGTCGCGCAAGACCCAGGCAAAGGCGCGACAGTTCGGGTGGGGAGGGTTCATCGGCGGTTGAAGGTAAGTCCAATTCTGCCAGGCACTTGCCCGCCGCCGAGGTTCTTCGGTGAGCGGGTTTTTTGTTGCCCGATCCGGCTTCGAGCAACAGGCTCACTGCCGATAGCCTGGACGGGAAGCGAGGAGGTGAAAACCCATGGAGCTGTACGCCACGGAATTAATGGGCGTCAAGACGTATGACGACAAAGGGAACTATGTGGGGCGCGTCCGCGAATTCTTCATCGAGCCTGCCGAGGCGCCGAATCGCATCTCTCACTTTCTGCTGTCGCGCGGCCGCTTTCAGCCGCTGGTGGCCAAGCACAATCAAGTGGCTTCGGTGTCCGACGGAAAGATTCAGCTGAACGTAGGAGAGAAGGCCCTCGAGATTTACCAGCCCAACGAATCGTGGCTGGCGGTGCAGAAAGACCTGCTGGACCAGCAAATCATCGACACGCGCGGACGAAAAGTGGTGCGCGTGAACGACCTCGACCTGGCCGAACAACGTTCGAACGGAAATGTGGAGTTGCGCTTGACCCAGGTAGACGTGGGGCTTCCGGGGGCGGTCCGGCGGCTGTTGCAAGGCGTGGTTCCCTCGAGAGTAGTGCGCAAGCTGCAGAGCCAGCTGCCCCAGCGTTCCATCCGCTGGGAGTTCGTCAACTTGATTGAACCGGACCCGCTGCGCCGGGTGAAGCTGCGCATCACCCACGAAAAACTCGAAGACCTGCATCCGGCTGATCTCGCGGACATCATGGAAGACCTTTCGGCTTCGGAACGCCAGAGCATCATTGCGTCCTTGGACGAACAAACGGCAGCCGCGGTCTTGGGCGAATTGGACGCGCGGTTGACGACGCAGATCGTCGAGGAGCTCGATCCGGAGAAGGCGGCGGACATCCTGGAGGAAATGGCTCCCGACGCGGCCGCCGACGTGCTCGCGGACTTGCCCAAGGAGACTTCGGAGGAATTGCTGGAGGAGATGCCGAGGCACGAGGCCCGGGAGGTCCGCGATTTGCTGGAGTTTGACCCGGCAACCGCCGGCGGAATGATGAACACGAAGTTTGTGTTTGTAAGCGAGTCCGCGACACGCGAGGAAGTGCTCGATTGGATGCGCAAGCAGGATCAGACCTTCGACCAATTGGACGCTATCGTCTTGCTGGATGATAAAGCCCAGTATTCCGGTGTGGTTCCCGTGGCGCGGATGCTTCTGGCGGAGCCGAACGAGCGCTTGGCGGCGCTGAAGATGGAGCCGCTGGTTAGCCTGCCGCCGGAGGCTGATGAGAAGGAAGTATTCGAGCTCTTTGATAAATACAATCTGCGGATGCTGACGGTGGTGGATAAAGACAATCGACCCGTCGGGGCGATTGCCGTGGACGACGTGGTCTCGCATCTGGTGAAAAGTTAGACGAGCGACAGCGAGGCTCGGGTGAACTGGCCAATCCTAATCAGATCGGGTGTCGAAAACCTGCAAAACCGCGGTGCCAGCCTGCAGAGGCGTTTGCGCAGCCTGCGGCGGCGGCTGTTGTTGCTGCTGGCGGTTATCGGACCGGGCCTGATCACTTCCAATGTCGACAACGATGCGGGGGGGATTTCGACCTACACGCAGGCAGGGGCACAGTACGGGTACATGCTGCTGTGGGCGCTGATTCCCATGACCATCGCGCTGTACGTTACGGAAGAGATGTGCGCGCGCATGGGCGTTGTCACCGGCAAGGGGTTGTCCGACCTGATCCGTGAAGAATTTGGATTCCGGCCAACGTTTTTTGTCATGGTCGCCGGCTTCTTTGTCGACCTGGCAAACGTCGTGGCGGAGTTCGCCGGGGTCGCCGCGGCCATGCAGCTCTTTCACGTTAGCAAGTACGTTGCGGTGCCCATCGCCGCGATGTTGGTTTGGATTTTGGTGATTCAGGGAACGTATAGGCAGGTGGAAGTCATCTTTCTTTTTGCCTGCATTCTTTATTTGTCGTACGTGTTTTCCGCAGTTCTGGCGAAGCCGGACTGGCTGATTGCCGCCAAGTACACGGTGATTCCGAATGTGCACCTCGATTTTCGCTACCTCATCATGTTGACCGGGCTGGTCGGCACCACCATTGCCCCATGGCAGTTCTTTTATCTTCAGGCGGGATTCGTGGAAAAGAAGGTTGGTCCGCGCCAATATCCGCAGGCGCGCGCGGATGTTCTGGTTGGAAGCGTGAGCTGCATGGTGATTGTGTTCTTTATCATCGTGTGCTGTGCCGCGACGCTGTGGGTCTCGGGGCAGCGGGATATCACTGATGCTGGGCAAGCGGCGAAGTCACTGATTCCTTTGGCGGGCAAGTGGGCGGGCGGTCTGTTTGCGTTTGGCTTGCTGAACGCCTCGCTTTTCGCTGCCTCCATTCTGCCCTTGTCGACCGCTCACGTGGTTTGCGAAGGTCTGGGATTTGAGGCCGGGCTCGACCATAAGTTCAAGGACGCGCCGATCTTCTACTGGCTGTACACCGTGTTGATCCTAGTCGGCGCGGGCGTCGTGCTACTGCCTCGTGCGCCGCTGTGGAAGATTCTGATTTTTTCGCAGGTCGGCAACGGGATCTGGCTGCCCGTGGTGGTCATTTTTATCTTATTGCTGGTCAACCGGCGGGATCTGATGGGCGAGTACGTAAACACCATGACCTACAACATCGTCGCCTGGGTAACCGCGATCGCTATGATCGGGCTGACACTGATTCTCGCCTATGCGGCGTTCTTTCAGCCGCCCCCCGCGCCCGCCACCTGATGCCATCGCGAGCACGCTGCCATTGCGTAGCACCGACAGCGTGTGTTAACTTTGCGGCGTAAAGGGATTTTTGAGAAAAACCATCTGCAGACAGGCTTGTGTCACAAACCAAAATCCATAAAGCGCTGCGCGGACCGACGCTAGAGTCGCTGGGACCGGTAACTGCGGAAGAAGCCCAGCTTCTCGAGAGGCTGGACTTGTCGCGTCTGCCAAGGCACCTGGCGGTGATTATGGACGGCAATGGCCGCTGGGCGCAGAAGCGGCACCTGCCCCGAATCGCCGGGCATCGTTCGGGAACACAGTCCGCGCGCACGACCATCGAAACCTGCGCGCGACTGAAGATCGAAGCGCTGACACTGTATGCCTTTTCGGTTGAGAATTGGCGGCGACCGAAAACGGAAATTGACTTCCTCATGCAGCTGTTGCGGGAATACCTGAAAAAAGAGATGCCTCTGCTGCAGAAGAATGAAATTCGCATGCGCTTTCTCGGCCGCATCGAAGAGTTGCCGGCCGGGGTGCAAAAGGACGTGCGCGAAGCGATGGAGCAGACCGCAGGCAATAAAGGCATGGTGCTTTGCGTGGCGCTGAACTATGGCGGGCGCGCGGAAATTGTGGACGCGATGAACGCCATTCTCGGCGGACACCAGGGGAATGGGGCGTCGCCGCGAATTACGGAAGAACAGCTCGCGCGGCATTTGTACACAGAGGGCCTGCCGGACCCCGACCTGTTGATTCGAACCAGCGGCGAGATGCGCGTGAGCAATTTTCTGCTCTGGCAAATCGCCTATGCGGAGATTTTCGTAACCGATACGCTGTGGCCGGATTTCAACCGCGCGCGGCTGCTGGAGGCTCTGGTGGAGTTTCAAAAGCGCGAGCGCCGCTACGGGGGCATTCGAGAAGGCCAGCCCACGAACGAGAAACCCGCCCGAGTAGCGGGCGAGTGATCTTCCTATCCGGTACAGCTCGCCTCCATCCGCAAGGTGATTTTTCCCACTCATTGTGATGAGATGGGGCCTGGGCACTCTCGAGGGGAATCCTCTTCGATGACTTGGCAACGTGTGGCGACAGCGGTGGTGTTGATTCCGCTGGTTGTGGGACTGGTGCTTTGGGGCTCTACCGCAATCGTGTCGATGGCGATCGCCCTGGTCACCTTACTTGCGCTGTTTGAATACTTCGCGCTGGGGGAGGCCATCGGACACCGGGCGTACCGCTTCTGGACAGGCACCTGCGCGCTCGTTCTTGTCTTTGCGCAATGGCGAGCGTCATCTGAGCCGTCGTATTACCTGTCGGGAGGCCTCATCGCGCACGAAAGCGACAGGTGGTTTCGAAGCGGGGCACCGACTCTCGATGCGGTGTTCTTTCTGTTTGTTCTGGGGGTGGCCGCACTGACCATTGGAACGCGGCGCCCTCTTGTGGAGGCGCTGCCGGCGGCGGGTATCAGCGCGAGCGGACTCCTGCTGGTCGCGTTCCCGCTCTCCTTTGCCATTCGCCTCCACGGCGCGGGGAGGCAGGGGCCCGTGCTGCTGTTGTTTGCATTGGTTATCGTTTGGGTGAGCGATACGGTGGCCTATTTCGTGGGAAGGGCGGTCGGCAAGCATGCGCTGGCGCCTCACCTTAGCCCTAAGAAAACCTGGGAAGGAACCGTTTCGGGATTTCTGGGCTCGATTGTTGTCGCCCTGGCGTTTATGCCCTGGGTGAGCGTGTCTCTGATTCACCTGGTGGGGATGGCCGCTTTGGGAAACGTAGGAGGACAGGTGGGAGACCTGCTGGAGTCTGGTTACAAGCGCAGCGCGGGAATAAAGGACTCCGGGAGCCTGCTTCCCGGTCATGGTGGTGTGCTCGACCGGATCGATGCACTTATCCTGGCGATTCCAGTTGTCTGGTATTATTGGATCCTGGTCTACTCGCCGCGATCTTAACCGATGGCCAAACTCTTCAATTCGCGCAAAAGGGAAGCAGAAACCTGGTGAAGCAGCTTTCCATCCTGGGCTCGACGGGTTCGATTGGGCGGCAATGCCTTTCCGTGGTGGAGTCGCTGCCCGGAGAATTTGGCGTGGTCGCGCTGGCCGCCGGGGCCAACCTGGAAGAATTGATGAGGCAGATTCGACGGTTTCAGCCGGAAGTGGTGTCTGTCGGGGACGCCCGGCGCTCGGACGACCTTCGGCAACTGCTCGAGGAACAGGGCGTCGCGCGCAAGCCCGAGATTCATCACGGCCGGGAAGGAATGCTGGCGGTCGGCACGCATTCGAAAGCAGACATGGTCGTCTCGGCTGCGGTGGGCGTGGTTGGTTTGGAAGCAACCTACGAGGCGGTAAAGCTGGGAAAGACGGTTGCGCTTTCCAACAAGGAGGTGCTGGTTGCGGCGGGGGAGCTGGTGATGGCTGCAGCCAAGCAAGCGGGGCGAGAACTTCTTCCCGTGGATAGCGAGCACAATGCGCTGCATCAGTGTTTGCGTGGCGGCACGCGCGGAGAAGTGCGGCGCCTGGTACTGACCGCTTCGGGAGGGCCGTTCCGCAGGACCCCGCTGGCCGAACTCGCGAGCGTCACACCGGAGCAGGCCCTGGCGCATCCCAACTGGCGGATGGGGAACCGCATCACCATCGATTCTGCAACGATGATGAACAAAGGGTTCGAGGTCATCGAAGCGCACTGGCTGTTTGGCGTTCAAGGAGAGCAGATTGAAATCGTGATTCAACCTCAATCGACCATCCACTCCATGGTCGAGTTCGTGGATGGTTCCGTTTTGGCGCAACTCGGACCACCGGACATGCGCATGCCCATCCAGTATGCGTTAACCTATCCAGAGAGGGTCGCATCCAATCAAGTGGCCCTCGATTGGACCAAGCTAAAGCGGCTGGATTTCGAGAAGGCTTCGACGCGGCGGTTCCCCTGCCTGCGGCTGGCGCGGGAGGCCATGAGGAAAGGCGGCGCGTATCCATGTGCGTTGAATGCCGCTGACGAGATCGCGGTTTCCGCATTTCTGGAACAACGGCTCCCGTTCCCGGGGATTCCGGAAGTGATCGAGCGCGTGCTCTCACGCACACCCCGCGGGCGACTCGAGAGAATGGAAGATGTGCTTACGGCGGACGCCGAGACGCGTCGAATCGCCCAGGAAGAGGTTAGCAAGGTTGCAGGAGAAGTGGCAGCGCAAGTCCCGAGCGCGTAACTCGCATTTCAAAGAAGAGGTTTCGTCGAAAGCATGAACATCGCAATTGGTTTCATCCTCGTTCTGGGCATTCTGATCCTGGTGCACGAATGGGGGCATTTTATCGTGGCGCGCTTTTTTGGGGTCCGCGTGGACGTGTTTTCCATCGGGTTTGGGCCGCGGCTCTTCGGCTGGAAGCGCGGGGCCACGGACTATCGTGTGAGCGCCATTCCGCTCGGTGGCTACGTCCGGATGGCGGGGCAAGATCTGAGCGACATCGATGCCGGGGAGCAGAAGCCCTCCGGCGCTCCCGATGAATTGATGAGCAAAAAGCGCTGGCAGCGCGCACTGATCTCCCTGGCCGGGCCGGTGGTCAATTTGATTTTTCCGCTGTTCTTGCTGACGGGTTATTTCGTCATCAAGGGTAATCCTGTTCCGAAGTACATGGACGATCCGCTGGTGATTCTGAGCTTGCCGAAAGATTCGCCGCTCATCAAGGCGGGTGTCGAGCCCGGCGACCGCATCGTCTCGCTGAACGGCGTGTCCTCTCCGACGTGGTGGGACGCGGAATTGGGCAAGAGCCCTGCCGGGCAGAAGTTGCAAATCCGCTTTGAGCGTCAAGGCGAAATCCGCTCGGCTGAGGTAGCCAATTCCGGTATGCAAGCGCCGGAACGAATTTTTGGCTATCCCCGGAATCGTCCCATCGTTGGTATGGCTGATAGAGACAAGCCTGCGTATCGCGCGGGCCTTCGGCGCGATGACGTCATTTTGTCCATCAACGACAAGCCGATCAACAACTGGCAGGAAATGGTGACGGCCATTCAGGACTCGGCTGGCAAGCCCATCGAGACAACCGTGCGGCGGAAGAATCAGACGCTGTCGCTCATGGTGACCCCGGTTTCCGATAAGAACGATAAAGGGGAACCCACGTGGATCATCGGCATCCGGCCGGGACAGGAGTACTCTTTCCGTAAGGTGGGGGTCACCCAGGCAGTGACTACCGCGTCGGATTTCACCGTGGGGACGACCTGGCTGGTCATCGACTTCGTAGGCAAACTCATTACCGGCAGAGTGGCGGCGAAGCAGCTTACGAGCGTTATCGGGATTGCTAGCGAAGCCGGGCAGGCGGTGCAGGAAGGCACGTTTGCCGTGGTGACGCTGATGGCTGCTCTAAGCTTGAACCTTGGCATCCTCAACCTGCTCCCGATTCCTATCCTGGATGGGGGAAACATCCTGCTGCTCTCGATGGAAGGGATTCGCCGCCGCGACTTCAGCGTGAGCTTCAAGGAACGCTTCGTGCAGGTGGGCTTGGTGTTCCTCTTGGTGCTCTTCGCTTACGTTATGTACAATGACATGATGCGGTTGCTTCCGTTTCATTCCTAAGGCTCAGGCTTCCGCGCCACTGGGGATCGATCATGCCAGCTTCGCCAGCGCACCGGGCTTCCACCGGTGAGCGTCTCAATACCGCAGAAACCACCGGAAAACTACAGCAAGCAGTAGCGGCGCGCGGCATTCGCATGACCCGGCAGCGCCGCGTAATCCTTCAAGTGATGGACGACGCCGAACAACATCTCGACGTGGACCAGATTCTCGAACGGGCGCAAAAAATCGACGCGGGCGTACACCTGGTCACGGTCTACCGAACGATCGACTTGTTGAAAAAAGAAGGCTTGATCGATGAGTTGGATCTGCTGCACTTGCGCGGCGACCGCCACTATTATGAGACACACGGTCCGCGGGACCACATTCACGTGGCCTGCCTGCGGTGCGGCAAGGTCCGCGAGTTCGAAAGCCGCCTTTACGAACAGCTGAAAAACCAAATCGCGCGGGATTTCAATATGAAAGTGACGGTTTCGCGGACCGAAGTTGGCGGGTATTGCGCGGAGTGCCTGCAAGAACTCGAAAAGTAGACTTAGACCGCCTGGCGAATGGAGCGCAAGCGCCGGAGACGCGAAAAGAATCTGTTGGCGCTCGAGATGTCCCGGGCGATTTGCACGCGCAATTCTTCGGGCCCGCTGAATTTCCTCTCATCGCGAAGGCGCTCCCAAAACCGCAATTCAATTCGCTTTGGTGGAGAAGTGAGTTGCGTTTCCAGAAGGTGCGTCTCGACGGTGAGCGCTGATCCATCAAAAGTGGGTCGCGTCCCGATGTTGGTGACCGAGCGGCGGCTCGGCTGGTCGCCGTCCAAAGCTGTCCGCGTAACATAAACGCCACGCCGCGGGAGCAATTCCTGTTCGGCCGAGAGGTTCAAGGTTGGAAAGGTAAAGCGCTGCCCGGCTCCCGTGCCGGAGATAACCTCGCCGGTGAGGACGAATTGGCGTCCGAGCAGCCGCGCGGCGCGCGTCACGTCGCCGCCCGAAATTTCCTTGCGAATGAGCGTGCTGGAGACAACCTCTCCGCGGCAAATCACCGGAGGAAGGACCACCACTTCGAATCCATTCTCCGCGCCCAGCTTCCTCAGCAAGTGCACGTCGCCTGCCTGTTTGTGCCCAAAGCGAAAGTTTTCCCCCACAAAAAGTGCTTTGATCCGCATGCGCAGGAGGATTTGCTCGACGAATTCATCGGGAGCGAGGCGTGACAATTCCAGGGTGAACGGAAGCACCACGGCGGCCTCCAGTCCGAGCGCGCGGAACCCCGCCATGCGCTGCGCGATGGTCGAGATTTGCGGTGAAGCCGTCTCGGGGCGGAGAACCTTGCGCGGAGAAGGGTCGAAGGTCAACGCCGTGGGCACAGCGCCCAGCGCACGAGCGCGAGCGGCCACCGACCGCAGGATGGCTTGATGCCCAAGGTGAATGCCGTCGAAACTGCCAATGGCCAGCACGCTCGTGTGGCCACAGTTTGCAAACCGGGAGGCCCATGCTTCCGCGGAAGTGAACGTGGAGAAGCGTGGCGTTCCTCCTCCCGCAACGCGGGCAGTCGGATCGAAAGAGTCTTTCGGTTCGTGAAAAGGCTCGTCGGTTTGATCCACGCGCACTTCGAATTGCAAACCGTCGTAAGCCAACTGCACGTGAGGGAAGCCGAGTTTGACGAGGCGGTCGTTGGTTTCGGCGTGAGGCAGGTCGTGCGCGATGTGCGTGAACCACGCCCGCCGAGGCTGCAGTCTTTGGATCAGCGCCAAGGCTTGCTCGACAGTCTGGTGCATGGGGTGAGGGACGTCCCGCAGCGCATCGAGAATGAGTGCGTCGAGGCCTTCGAGTAAGGTTATCGAAGAATCCGGAATGGTGCTGAAGTCCGTCAGATAAGCGGCGCCGGCAAAGCGAAAACCCAGCACTTTCATCTCGCCGTGTAACAGTGGTACCGGCGTGAAGGGAATGCCGAGCAATGTGAATTGGCGATCGTCGATGACCCTAAGCGTGACGCTTGGCACGGTACTCAACGTCGGTTTGTCGTCGAAAACATAAGAGAAAATGCGCCGGATGATTTGAAACGTCTCTTCGTTGCTGTAGACCGGCAGGGCCGCGCGCTGGCGGATGTTGTACGGGCGAATGTCGTCAAAGCCGAGAACGTGGTCGGCATGGCCGTGGGTGAGCAGGATGGCGTCGAGGCGGTCGAGTCCGGCACGCATCGCCTGCTGGCGAAAGTCGGGCGTGGTGTCGATGACCACGTTGTGGCCGTTCCGCGATAGCAAAATGGAGGGGCGGAGGCGTTTGTCGTGCGGATCCGTGGAGGCGCAAACACGACAAGGGCAGCCAAGCGTAGGCACGCCCATGGAAGTGCCGGAACCGAGCACGGTTATTTTTAGCGGAGCACTTGACATCTTGAAAGAGCTGGAGAATCCGACGCGCGTGCTCAGCGCGTTTTGGCTTTGGCCTGTGTTGCCGCCTGAGTCGCCACTGCCTGGTTGATCTCCAGGTACGTCAGCTTGAGTTTGCCGAGCAAGTCCAAAAGTAGATTGTCTTCCTCCGGCGCGAGGTTCCCCTTGGTCTTTTCGTGCAAGGCGTCGAGCATGTCAATCAGCTCGCGAGCCGCGTCAGGGTCGACGACCGGCTGGCCGGTTCGCGGGTCGGCATACGCGCCCAGGACCATCGCGGCGTTTTGCCCGAGCATGCGCACCAGGTTCTCGAATGCGGCATTGCGCGGGGGCGCTTCGACGGAAGGGGCCGGCTCTTTGGCCTTTTCGGCGGGCGCCGGTGCGGCTTTGGCGGCCTCTACCTTGGCTTCCCGTTCATGCTCCTCAACGACATCCTTGCGCAGCTCGCCCTCCGACGTGAAGGGGCGGCGGTCAATGACGCGAAACGTATCGTCCTGCTTGTGGTCAGACAAGGTGTATTCCCCACTAATAATTTCGCCTTCAGTCTAACATGGCTGGCCAGCACAAGTCGCCGGAACGCCTTGTAAAACGATCGGTTGCCCCTTAAAGTGGAACATTTGATTCACTTTGCGGGGAGCCAAGAAATCGATGCCTGCAGGCACGAAACAAAAGAGCAAAAGAGCCAAGAAAGCTGCGGGGAAGACGGGTCGCGGGAAGATGAAACAATTGACTCCCGGCCAATGGTTTGAAAAACTCGTCGCCGTGCAGGCGCGCTTGCGCGCCCCCAAGGGCTGTCCCTGGGACCGCGAGCAAACGCACCGGAGCCTCAGAACCTACCTGCTCGAAGAGGCTTACGAGGTGCTGGAGGCGCTCGACACGGGCAACGACGCGAAGTTCGCCGAGGAGATGGGGGACCTGCTTTTGCAAATCGTCTTTCATTCGCAGATTGCGCAGGAAGAGGGCCGCTTTACGGTGGCCGACGTGATACGCGAGATTCACGACAAGATGATTCGCCGCCACCCCCATGTGTTTGGCAAGACCCGCGCGCGGGACTCGGCTGAAGTGCTGCGAAACTGGGAGCAGATCAAAGCAGAAGAGCGGCGAACGAGCAAGGAAGAAGGCCAAAAGGGTAGCCAGGGAGTTCCGGCGTCTTTGCTTGACGGAGTTTCCCGGGCGCTGCCGGCCACGCTCGAAGGATTTCAGCTTACCCGCAAGGCTTCGCGAATCGGTTTTGACTGGAAAGACTCTCCCGGGGTCATCGCAAAAATGCAGGAAGAAAGGGCCGAGCTGGAGGCTGCGATGCAAACCGGGGGCCAGCAGAAGATCGAGGAGGAGATGGGCGACCTGCTGTTCGCGGCGGTAAACCTGGCGCGATTCCTCGACGTCGATCCGGAGATCGCGCTCAAGAAAGCGAATGTGAAATTCTTGCGACGGTTTCGCGCTATGGAAGCACGCGCACGCGAGTCCGGCCGGGAGTTTAAAAACCTTCCTCGCGAAGCGATGGAAGCCCTGTGGGACGCAACGAAAGATGCCGAGGGGAAGACGGTGATGCGCGAATCGGCTAGGGCACGGGCGCGCAAATGAGGCGGGACATCCAGGTGCGCAAATGCGAGACGCTCGAGGAGTTCCGTGGTTGCGTCGAGCTGCAACGGCAGATCTGGGGCGAGGCCGATCTGGAGGTCGAGCCGGTCACCATGTTCGTGGTGGCCGCGCATACGGGCGGACAAGTGCTGGGCGCGTTTGAAAACAGCCGCATGATCGGCTACACGCTTGCGATGGTCGGCTTGCGCGACGGCGTGGCGTATCTCCATTCCCATATGACTGGTGTGCTCCGAGATTATCGCGATCGCGGCGTCGGCCGCATGCTGAAACTCTTCCAGCGCGAAGAGGCTCTGAGCCGGGGCATCCGGCTCATTCAATGGACCTTTGATCCCCTTGAACTTCGCAATGCGCACTTCAATCTGAACCGCCTGGGAGCGATTTCCAGACAATACTTGGCGAACCTTTATGGGACCACCAGCAGCCCGCTGCATCGCGGCCTAGCGACCGACCGGTTGCTCGTCGAGTGGCGCCTGGATTCCGCGCGCGCGATCGCGGCGATTCAAAACCTCGCCAAAGAGCCCGGCGAAGCGCCGGCGATGATCGAATTGCCGCCCGAACTGGAACAGTGGCAACAGGAAACTGCCCCGGAAATCGAGAAAATGCAGGCGAGACTGCGGGAAGAGTTCACTCGATGGTTTGCGAAAGGTTATGCGGCGGTGGCGTTGCGAACTGGACCTGGTCATCGCGCGTATTGTCTTACTCCCTGGAGCGACTTCTAAGAAAGGCTTCCACCGGCACAAATTATGCGAATTCAAGGAATAACGCTTCGCGAAATATGCATGAAACTGGTGGCCCCGTTTGAAACCAGCATGGATCGTCTGGAAGTCCGCCGCATTCTTCTGCTGGAAGCGAACATGGATGGTGTGACCGGCTGGGGCGAATGCGTGGCGGCAGAGGCGCCGTTCTACAGCCCGGAATACGCGGACACGGCTTGGCCGGTTTTGCGGGATTTCCTTTGGCCGATGGTCAAGGGCCGGGAGTTCAACTCCGCCTGCGAAGTATGGGATCTGCTGAAACGCGTGCGCGGGCACAACATGGCCAAGGCGTGCCTGGAAGCCGCGGCGTGGGATGCGGAGGCCAAGCAGAAGGGCGTTCCGCTGGCGAAGCTCCTAGGCGGCACGCGGGAGGAAATCGCTTCCGGCGTTTCGGTCGGAATCAAGGACTCGGTCGATGAATTGGTCGCGACCGTGAAGAAGGAACTCGCCGCCGGCTACCAGCGCGTCAAGATCAAGATCAAGCCGGGAAAAGACCTGGAGCAGGTGCAACGTCTGCGACAGGAATTTCCACGAATCAAGCTGATGGTGGATGCCAATTCCGCGTACACGCTCGAGGACTTCCCGCTCTTGAGGCAGCTCGATGGTTTCTACCTGATGATGATGGAGCAACCGCTCGGCTGGGATGATCTCTACAGCCACATCGAACTCCAGAAAAGATTGCAAACGCCGATTTGCCTTGACGAATGCGTTCACACGGAAGAGCAAGCCCGTGCGGCGGTGGAACTTGGCGCCTGCAAAATCATTAATATCAAGCTCGGCCGTGTCGGGGGCTTCGCCATGGCGCGTCGCATTCACGACCTCTGCCAGCAGCATGGCATCCCGGTGTGGTGCGGAGGCATGCTCGAATCCGGCATCGGGCGTGCGCACAACGTGGCGCTCGCCACGCTGCCAAATTTCTCCCTTCCCGGCGACGTGACCGCCAGCAAGCGTTATTGGGCGGAAGACATCATCGCTCCGGAAGTCACCGTCTCGCCGCAAGGGACGATTCGCGTTCCCACGAGACCCGGCATCGGATTCGAGCCGCGGCTCGACCTGATCGAAAAACTGACGGTTCGGAAAGAACGACTGGTTTGACTCCGTGAAGATCGCTTCGTCCACGGGGCGCACACCCGGCCGCCCGGCGATCGCTGCCGCCATTGGCATTTTGGTCGTGGTTTGGGCGGTCAATTTCATCGCCGCCAAAGTCGGGCTTCGCTATCTGCCGCCGTTGGCGATGGCTTCGTTCCGCGTCGTGCTGGCGGGTGTGGTCATGGTCCCGGTGTATTTCTCCTGCCTGAGGTTAAAGGCCTTTGCCGAAGCCGCCGATCTTCGTCGCCGAGGGTTTGCCCTGGGCGACTTTTCGACTTTCCTTTACCTCGGCTTCTTTGGCGTGACGATAAATCAGATGTGCTTTACGATTGGCTTGTATTTTACCCGCGTCAGCCATTCCGCCGTGATTGTGGGCCTAGGGCCTATCTACATCCTCCTGCTGGCGGTTCTTTTCCGCCTCGAACGCGCCACCGGGCGCAAGGTTATGGGCATGCTGCTCGCGCTCGCGGGGATCGTCGTGCTCGCCTCCGAGAACGGGGTCTCCGGGCACTCGGCATCGATCGAGGGCGACGCCATCACCATGGCCGGCTCGATCGGCTTTGCCATTTATGTGGTTCTCGGGAAGCGCGTCGCGGAGCAATACGACACCCTGACCATGACAGCCTTCAATCACTTTGCCGGTGCGCTGCTGGTGCTCCCGGCGGCCTTGCACGAGATTTGGGCTCTTTCCTCGGCCCGTCTCTGGCACCAACCGTGGCGCGCTTGGGCCGCCCTGGTGTACATGGCCGTCTTCAGTTCGGCGCTGGCCTATGTGTTTTACTTCTGGCTGCTTCGTTATCTGGAAGCCTCGCAATTGGCGGCGTTCACCTACCTGCTTCCCGTCCTGGCGACCATCCTGGGCATTTTGTGGCTTGGAGAAGAGGGCTCGTGGAGCCAAGTGCTAGGAGGGTTTATGGCGCTTGGCGGCGTTTATTGGATTGAGTCCAGCCGTGTGCCTGTCGTGAAAGCTAATACCGTTCCGTAAACCTTTCCTCCGCAGTGTCGTTGACGCTTGTCCAATGGACCCCATACCATCACTCTCGGCGTGTCCTGCCTTTTTGGTTTGAGCATTCGACTTGGGACGCGAGCCCGTGCCGGTGCCAGTTTGTGGGTCACTCCGAAAGGCGTTCATGAGGAAAAAGCTGTTCCTGGCCGGACTACTTCTTCTCTTGGTTGTCGCGGGAGCCTTTTGGTATCCCGCGGAGAGCTTCAAGCTGACCGAGAAGGACACGCTGCTCGTTGGTGACTTTGCGAATTCCACCGGGGACTCCGCTTTCGACCTAGCTCTCCGAGAGGCCCTATCTATCAGTTTGGCCCAGTCACCGCTGCTGAATCTGGTCTCTAGCGAGAAAGTAGCCGAGACACTGCGTTCTCGATCGCTCGGGGCGAGCACACCCATCACCCGCGACCTGGCATCCAGACTTTGTGCGGACCTGGGCGCTACCGCGTTTCTGACCGGGGTTATCGCCAAAGATGGCCATAGCTACGTAGTTGAGCTAAGCACCTCTCAATGCACACCTTCGAAAGAGATTGCCAGTGTAAGGACTACGGCAAAGGGAAAAGAGCTGGTCGTGCACGCGCTTGGCGAGGCTGCCGCCAAATTGCGGGGCGCGCTCGGCGAAAATGCGGATTCGGTGAACCGATTCAATTTGCCTCTCGAGCGCGCTGCCAGCCCCTCGCTCGAAGCCATTCAATTTTTTGCCGAAGGCCGCCGGATAAGCCGGGAACAGGGTGCTCTCCGTGCCGTTCCTGCTCTGCAAAAAGCCATTGCACTCGATCCAAGGTTTGCTCTGGCCCGCTCCAATCTTGCGGTTAGTTATTACAACCTCAACCAAAACGCGCTAGCCGCAGATAGCATTCGCCAGGCGTTCGAGCTGGCAGACCGCCAAACGGTACGCGACCGCCTACACATCACCACACTTTATTACGATCTGGGCACCGGAGACGTGCAAAAGGCGATTCAAAGCTACAAGCGATGGGTCGAGCTCTATCCGCGGGACGACATCGCCAAAGGCAATCTCGCCTCGGAATACTTTCTCCTTGGCGATTACGAACAGGCTGCCAATTATGCACGGCAAGCGCTACTCCTCGATCCCGGCAGCGTGGCATGGTATGAAAACGTTGCTGCCGCGGAAATCGCGCTCCTGCGTCTCGAGGATGCCCGTTACATCATCAACCTGGGGTTTTCTCGAAAGCTGGATGATCCCGCGATGCACACGAGTCTGTATGCTCTTGCTTTTCTGCGAGGCGACGCGGGCGCCATGCGTCACGAAATGGAATGGTCGGTGGGCAAAGCGGGCGGCGAAGACGCCATGCTTGCCCTCGAAGCAGACACGGAAGCTTACACCGGCCATCTGCAAAAGGCGCGTGAACTCTCCCGCCGGGCGGTCCAAGCGGCCCAAGCTGCAAACCTGGCCGAGCCCGCGGCCATCTGGCAGGGGATCGCCGCTCTTCGCGAGGCGATTTACGGCAAGATCGAAGAAGCTCGAGCCGAGGCGGGCCAGGTGCTGGACCTTGCCCCGAACAGCCGCGATGCCCAGACTTTGGCCATCCTCGTTTTTGCTCGCACCGGGGATTTGCGAAAGGCGCGATCCATGGTTGACGATTTGGCCGCAGCGCATGTCTCGAACACCGTGGTGCAATCCGCTTGGCTACCGACCATCCGTGCACAATTCAATTTGGTGAACCAACAGCCCAGCCAGGCCGCGGATTTGCTGGAAGCCACCAGGCCCTATGAGCGCGGACAACTCATCGGCAATTTGAGTTATTCCTGCATGATTCCCGTGTATCTGCGGGGCGAAGCTTATCTGGCAATGAAACGAGGCGCGCTGGCATTGGCAGAATTTCAGAAGCTCGGCGACAACCGGGGAGTCGTCGGGAATTGCTGGTCCGGGGCCTTGGCGTTGTTGGGCCAGGGGCGGGCCCAGGCAATGTCCGGTTCGGCAAATGCCGCGCGCAACTCCTACCGGCGCTTCCTCGACCTCTGGAAGACGGCAGACCCGGACCTCCCCATCCTCAAATCGGCGCGGGCGGAATTTGCCAAACTGAAGCCGTGAGTTGCACAACCTCAGGGACCATCGTTCGATCCGGCGACGATGCCCCAAAACCGTCCACGCACCTTGACGTATCGGGCGGGGGAGACCATAAGTCTTGGCGGCCTGGCTTTGCGGCGGGAGTTCGATACGCTGGCGCGCTTGGCGCTTTGGTGGAACAATAGCGCGTTGCTCGACTCCCAGGAGTTCGTAAGACGGCCGGCGGCAGCCGTCAAGGAGGCGTGACCTTGCCTGGCATCCCGATGCGAAGCGGCGGCCCAAAAGCCCGCATCGCGGTCATCCCCGGCGATGGCATAGGAGCCGAGGTCACGCCGCAAGCGGTGAAAGTTCTGAAGGCCGTCTCGACTCCTCCCGATCGCGAGCTTGAATTCGTCGAATTTGACTGGGGCGCGGAAAAGTACTTGCGCGAGGGCGTCACCCTGCCACGCGGTGCCGTCGAACTATTGCGCGATGAATTTGACGCCATTCTCTTTGGTGCCCTGGGCGACCCGCGTGTCCCTTCCAATCAGCATGCGGCCGACATCCTGCTGGGCCTGCGATCGAAGCTGGACCTGTACGTCAATGCGCGGCCGGTCGAGCTGCTTCACGAACGACTCACGCCGCTTCGCGACCGCACCGAAAAAGACATCCGCTTGATGGTCTTTCGGGAGAACACCGAAGGTCTGTATGTCGGGGTTGGCGGAGTCTTCAAGCCAGACACCCCCGACGAAATTGCCGTTCAGGAGGACGTCAACTCCCGAAAGGGCGTGGAGCGCATCATCCGCTACGCGTTCGACTATGCCCGGCAAAACCGTCTGAAACGTCTGTGCATGAGCGACAAGTCCAATGCCATGACCTTCGCGCATGGTCTATGGCAGCGCGTCTTCAAGCAAGTCCGGCAAGAATACGCAGACATCGAGTCGCGTCATCTCTTTATCGACACGCTGGCGATGGAAATCGTTCGGGACCCGCGGCAGTTCGACGTCATCGTCACTTGCAATCTCTTCGGCGACATCATCAGCGACCTGGGAGCGCAGCTTGCCGGCGGCCTGGGCTTGGCACCCTCGGGGAACATCCATCCCGGCAAGACCTCGCTGTTTGAGCCTGTCCATGGCTCCGCGCCGAACATCGCAGGCAAGGGCATCGCCAACCCGCTAGGGGCGGTGCTTACCTCGGCGATGATGCTTGAGTTCCTCGGATGGCAGCCGCAAGCAGCCGCAATTCGAACGGCCGTGCTCGGAGCGCTTCGGGAAAATTACGTCACCACCGACCTCGGGGGCGACCAAACGACAAAGAGTGTTGGCGATTGGCTCGCGAATTACGTCGCGAAAAACAGTGTGGCGAAGCAGCTAAAGTGATGCTTGAAGGTTGCCGCCTCTCCGCCAGCAACCTGCCTAGCGCCACCTCACGATCGCGGTGATCAACATCCCCAGTAGAAACCCTCCCAAGTGCGCCATGACGGCAACACCGCCTGACGACCCTCCGCCGAGCGTATTGATCCCCGCCAGAAACTGAACCAGGAACCACTCGCCGAGAACAACCACCGCCGGAATCGGCAGAAGAAAGACAAAAACCAGGGTCAGGATCCGGGCCCGCGGGTAGAGCAGAATGTAAGCGCCCATCACGCCGGAAATCGCGCCGCTAGCTCCCAGGGCCGGAACACGGGAATAAAGATTAAAGAAAGCGTGGGCCAGGGCCGCGCCGATTCCGCAAAAAAGGTAGAAAAACAAATACGGGATGTGGCCAAAGAAGTCTTCCACGTTGTCCCCGAAGATCCACAAAAAGAGCATGTTCCCGGCAATGTGCAGGAATCCGGAATGAAGGAACATGCTCGTTAGAATGGGCAAGAACGTCATCTCGAAAGTGCCGTGTCCTGCGAAATAAGCCGGCAGGCGCGCCGGAACCGTTGAATAGCTCGATAAGAATTCCGCGTAGGCCCGCGGGGTGAGCGTAACTTCCAGGCTCAGCTCATAGAGGAACAGGGCTACGTTGGCAACGATCAGAGCGATGTTGACAAGCGGGTAGCTTCGCGACGGATTGATGTCCTTGAGCGGGATAAACATGAAATGGGCCCGGAGCAGAGTAGCGAACCGGGAAGTAAATGAAAAGGGCCCGCCTGCGTCCGATAATGTTTGTAGTGGAAGCGGCTTGGTTAACAGAACATCTTTTCGCGCCAAACTGCCTCCATCTTCATGCTTTATGTGCAGCGGCGCGGCGGGGGCGAGGGAATCTCGAAGCCGCGCTTCGGGATGGGTGAGCTAACCCGGCCTTTGGACGGGGAAGCGGGGGGGCTAAAGTAGGGCATCGTCCGGGTGAGAACCGAGGAGCGAAGGGGAAGATTTCGCGTGGGATTTGCGGGTGCACGGAAAGGCTTCAGGCGTTTCGCGGTGAAGCAAGCATTGCGTCTTGGAATCGCGTATGGTAATTAAAGAAGTTCTGCGTGTGCGCGCTTCGGACCTGACGCACTTGTCCGGCGCAGCGTCGGCGCGCCGACTGCCCATGCCTGCCCGGGAAACGGAAGCCATCATCCTGAAAACATTTCCGCTGGGCGAGGCGGACCGCGTGGTGAGCTTTCTCGGCCGTACTTCTGGGCGGCTTCGCGGTGTTGCCGGGGGGGCGCGGCGTCTGAATAACCGCTTTGGCTCGACCCTCGAAGTGCTCTCTTACGTCCGGATTTGGTACGTCGAGCGGGAGACCCGGGAGTTGGTACGCATCCAGCAGGCGGAATTGCTCGAATCGCTGCACAAGGCGCAAAGTGACTACGGCTTGAGCACCGGCATGGCGGTGATCAGCGAGATTGCAGAAACGGTTCTGCCGGAACGCGAAGTCTCCGAAGCCATGTTCCGACTGATTCTCCTGTCGGCGCGCGAAATCGAGCGAACCGGGCAGTGGCAGTTGCCGCTCAGCTATTTCGCGTTCTGGACCGTGCGACTGGGCGGTTGGCTGCCGCGTTTCGACCGTTGCACGGCCTGCCAGGCCGTCTTTGGGGCGGCCGCGGCGTTCTACGGCGCGCATCATACCGGCTTGTTTTGCGGGAACTGCCGGCGCCCCGGAATGCGGCCGTTGCATCAGCAGGCCAGGGTTTTGGCAGAGGGATTTGCCGGTGAGAGACTTGACCGGATTGCCCGCGATAAGGCCATCAGCACAAGCGTCGGGGAATTGCGCGCGGCGGCTTTGGCGTGGATTGAATTGAATTCGGAACGTCGCTTAACGACGCCGGAGTTGCTGGAGACCAGTTGAAGATTAAAGTAAAACTTGAAGACAAGGGCCAGGGGCCTACGTTTCAGGACTTAATCCTGCAACTCTCCCAATTCTGGGTGAGGCAAGGCTGTGTGCTCCAGCAACCCTATGACGTGGAAGTCGGAGCGGGCACGATGCACCCGGAAACGTTTCTGCGGGTCCTAGGCGAGCAACCGTACCGCGTCGCTTTCGTGCAACCCAGTCGTCGGCCCGCCGACGGTCGCTATGGTGAAAATCCCAATCGCCTCTACAAGCACACGCAATTTCAGGTGGTCCTCAAACCTTCACCGGCGGAGGTGCAGGATCTCTACCTGAAGAGCCTCGCGGCGATGGGCATCGACCTTAAAAAACACGACATCCGCTTCGAAGAAGACAATTGGGAATCACCTACGCTTGGCGCGTGGGGCATTGGCTGGCAGGTGCTTCTCGATGGTTTGGAAATCACGCAGTTCACCTACTTTCAGCAAAGCGGAGGGATGGACCTCGATCCGATCTCGGTGGAGCTCACTTACGGCCTGGAGCGCATCTGCGCCTTTCTGCAAAACGTAGAGAGCGTTTATGCCTTGCGCTGGTCCCAGGACAGAACGTACGGCGATATAAGGCTCATGGAAGAGCAGCAACTCTCGGAGTACAGCTTTGACAAAAGCGATGCGCCGGCCATCCGCGCGGAATTTGAGTTGCATGAAAAGCAAGCGAGCGAGCTGCTCGACGGGTTCGCGTCAGCGGAAGGGAAGAGCCGAACGCGCTACCCGCTCCTTGCCGCGTATGATCATTGTCTGAAGTGCTCGCATTTGTTCAACTTGATGGATGCCCGCGGGGTGATATCCACCACGGAGCGTGCCGCGCTAATGGCTCGCGTCCGCACCCTGGCCTGCCGCACCGCGGCTGGGTACCTTGAACAGCTGAGGGCTTCTGAAGGGGCTGCTGAGGTACACGCATGAAGCCTCCGGCGAAGCCCCGGCCCATCGAACTCCTGTTTGAGATCGGGTGTGAGGAGATTCCGGCGGGAATGTTGCCCAAGGCCGAGGAGGATCTTCGCCGGAATCTGGAGAAGTTGCTTACCGCCGAAAACCTTTCCGGCGATGTAACCATCGAGACCTTCAGTGCTCCCCGCCGCCTAACCGCTTGGGTCCGGGGACTTCCGATAAAGCAGGCCGACGTCGAGCTGGAGGTTACCGGCCCTCCTAAATCCGTGGCCTACGATGCTGTCGGCGCGCCGACACGGGCGGCGCTGAGCTTTGCCGACAAGCAACGTGTCCCCATTACCTCCCTCTATCTGGTCGAAACGGCGAAGGGCGAATATCTGGCGGCCAAGCAGGTCAAGGTTGGCCGCACCACCGAGCAGATCCTCACCGCCATACTTCCACGGGCGGTTCACGATTTGACCTGGCCGCGCTCCATGACTTGGACCGGCCTCGAAGGCCCGCGGTTCATTCGCCCGATTCGCTGGCTCGTGGCCGTTCTCGACGGCAAGCCGCTGAAGCTTCAAGTGGCGGGCATCGCGGCCGGCAATGCTACGCGGGGCCACCGCTTCCTTGGGTCGGCCGCCATCCGCGTACGCAGTTTTCTTGACTACGAAAGAAAGTTGCACGCCAATGGCGTGATCATTCGCCCCTCACGCCGCCAGGAAAAAATCACGAAGGAACTCGAGGCTTTCGCGAAGCGCGGCAACTATCGTATGCACGCAGATCCGGAGTTGCGCATGCTGGTTGCTTATCTGAACGAGTATCCGACGGTCATTCAGGGCGACTTTGATCCGGCCTTCCTGCGTTTACCTGACGAAATCCTGATCACCGTCATGCGCGATCACCAAAAGTATTTTGCGGTCGAAAGGAAGAATGGCGAACTCGCGCCCCAGTTCTTGGCGGTCATCAATTCGGCCAGGGACGCCACCGGGACCATCCGCGCCGGACACGAGCGCGTCTTGCGGGCTCGCTTTGCCGACGCCCGGTTCTTTTGGGAGGCCGACCAGAAATGTCGGCTCGCCGACTATCTCCCGAAGCTGGAGCGAGTGACTTACGAATCCCGCTTGGGCAGCTACCGGGACAAAGTGGAGCGCATCCGGGATATCGCACGCTGGCTCACCGAGCAGTGGTTCAATCTCGGGATGCACCAGGCGCACGTCGCGGAAGCCGACCGTTCGGCCGAATTGGCCAAGTGCGATCTGGCCACGGAGATGGTTCGCGAATTTCCGGAACTCCAGGGCGCCGTTGGCGGCCTTTATGCCCGTGCGCAGGGCGAGCCTGACGAGATCGCCGATGCTGTCTATGACCATTACCGCCCTGTGGGCTTGGATGATCCGATCCCCCGGAACCTCACCGGCTGTGCGGTGGCGCTGGCCGACAAGTTCGATTCCGTGGTCGGGTGCCTGGCGGTAGGCATCGCTCCCACGGGTTCGAGCGATCCCTATGCGTTGCGCCGTGCGGCGCTGGGCATCGTCAAGATCATTCTAGAGAGGAGGCTGCCGGTGTCGCTCGCGCTTGGAATTGCCGCGGCAGGGAAGGCTCTGGCGACCCACAAGCCGAAGCGCCCGGTCACACCGGATCAGGAATCGAAAATCCTGGACTTCGTTTTGGACCGTGCCCGGTTTGTGTTCCGGGAGAAGGAGCAATTCGCTTACGACGAAGTCTCCGCCGTGTTTCGCGCCGGGGCAGACGATTTGGTAGACACCCAGAAGCGGCTGCTTGCGGTTCGGGCGATTCGCAAGTCCCGGAACTTCGAGCCCCTGGCGGTCTCCTTCAAACGCATTCGCAAGATCCTGGAGAAGGCCGGGGTTGTTCCGGGACGGGACGGCCGCGTCAACCCAGCTCTGTTCGAGAGCGCCGCCGAGCGCGAACTCCACGCCGGGGCCACGGCGGCGGCATCGAAGGTCGAGTCTCTAAAGCGGGGAGGGAAGTACCAAGAGGCGCTCGAGGTGATCGCGGGACTGCGACCGGCGGTAGACAAGTTTTTCGATGGTGTCCTGGTGATGGCGGAGAGGGAGGACGTGCGACAGAACCGGCTGGCATTGCTCGCGCAGCTGCTTGGCGAGTTTACGACGATTGCAGATTTTTCTGAGATTGGCGGAGAAGAGCGCCCCGCGTGAGTTAAAGTATTACTTTAACTTGCCGTCGGCGCGCCGACATTCCGTTTTTGGGGCCATACAAAGAAGCTCTCGGCTAGTGCAATCCGAAGCCGCAATCAATCAATAGGAAGTGAGGATGACCGTGAAAAAGTGGGTGTATTTTTTCGGTGCAGGAAAAGCAGAAGGTGACGGCACTTGGCGCGATCTCCTGGGAGGAAAGGGCGCGGGGCTTGCCGAAATGACCAAGATCGGCCTGCCCGTGCCAGCGGGCTTCACCCTATCAACCGAAGCCTGCGATTATTACTACAAGCACGACAAGCAATTTCCGTCGGAACTGAAAAAACAAGTCAACGACAACGTAGCCAAGCTCGAACGCGTCACCAAGAAGAAACTCGGCGACCCTCGGAATCCGTTGTTGGTCAGCGTGCGCTCGGGTTCTGCCCGCTCCATGCCGGGGATGATGGAAACCATTTTGAACCTCGGATTGAATGACCGCTCGGTCGCGGGCCTCGCCGCCGCCACGAAGAACGAGCGCTTTGCCTATGACGCGTACCGCCGCTTCGTGCAGATGTACTCGACGGTGGTCATGGGCTTGCCCAAGGAAGACCTGGAGCAGCGTCTGCGCGCGATGAAGCAGCGCCTGGGAATCAAGGAGGACACGGCGGTCCCCGCGAGCGGTTGGAAAGAGTTGGTCGGGGAGTACAAAACTTACTTCCGCGAAAAATCGGGCAAGGACTTCCCGCACGATCCCATCGAGCAGCTCTGGGGAGCCATCGCCGCGGTGTTTGGTTCCTGGATGGCGGAGAAGGCCGTCACTTATCGCCGCGTGGAGAAAATCACCGGCCTGCTGGGCACCGCCGTTAACGTGGTCCAGATGGTGTTCGGCAATACGGGCGAGAACTCCGGAACCGGCGTGTGCTTCACCCGCGACCCGAGCTCGGGAGAAAAGATCTTCTACGGCGACTACCTCGTGAATGCTCAAGGGGAAGACGTGGTCGCGGGCATACGCACTCCCATGCACCTCAAGCAAATGGCCAAGACCATGCCCAAGGTTTACGCGCAGCTCGAACAAGTTCGAGGAAAACTGGAAAAGCACTACCGGGACATGCAAGACATGGAATTCACCGTCGAGGAAGGCAAGCTGTATATGCTCCAGACGCGCACGGGCAAGCGCACTCCTGCGGCCGCTTTCCGGATGGCCGTGGACATGGCCAATGAAAAACTGATCACCCGGAATGAAGCGCTTCTGCGTATCAAGCCGGAGGACATTGAACGCCTTTTCTATCCGGTCATTGACACGAAGGTTGACAGGAACACGCTTGCGGCCAAGGTTCTCGCGACCGGCATCAATGCCGTCCCGGGTGCTGCTGCCGGACGCGTGGTCTTCTCGGCTCCGACGGCCGAGGAGTGGGCCGAGCGCGGTGAGAAGGTCATCCTCGTCCGCCGCGAAACCAGCCCGGAAGACGTGGGCGGCATGGCTGTCGCACAGGGCATTCTGACCGCCACGGGCGGCAAGACCAGTCACGCTGCTGTAGTGGCGCGCGGCTGGGGCAAGTGTTGTGTCGTCGGCGCGGAAAAACTAGAGATCGATTACCAATCCCTTTCCATGTCCACCAACGGCCACGTCGTGCGGCAAGGCGATTGGATCACTCTCGACGGAAGCGAGGGCATTGTTTACACCGAGGCGCTTCCGCTCGTCGTGCCGCAACTCCCGAAATCCTACGAGATCTTCATGAAGTGGGCCGACGAAGCGCGTCATCTCCGCGTGCGCACCAACGCCGATACGCCCCAGGACGCCCGCAAGGCGCGCGAGTTCGGTGCGGAGGGGATTGGTCTTTGCCGCACCGAACACATGTTCTTCACGGATTTTGAGTTCCCGGAGAAGAGCCACGAGCGCCAGCGTGCCATTCAGGAGATGATTCTGGCGGACAGCAAAGAAGCCCGTGTGAGGGCTCTCGACCGGCTTTTGCCGTTCCAGCGTCGCGACTTCGTCGGCATCTTCAAAGCCATGGATGGCTTTCCCGTCACCATTCGTCTGATCGACCCGCCGCTTCACGAATTTGTTCCGCATGATCGCAACAAGCAGGAGGAGTTGGCGAACGAACTCGGCATCAGCGTCGAGGTTGTGGCGCGGCGCGTCGAACAACTCCATGAAGCCAACCCCATGTTGGGGCACCGCGGCTGCCGTCTGGCGATTACTTATCCGGAAATTCTGGAAATGCAAGTGCGCGCCATCATCGAAGCGGCCCTCGAATGCCAGAAGAGCGGAGTTAAAGTTTTACCTGAGATCATGCATCCGCTCACTTTGGACCGGAAAGAGTTCTCCATTCTTGAACAAGCCACGCGCCGTGTCGCTGACGACCTCATTCAGAAGTCCGGCACGCCGCTCCACTACCTTGTTGGTACGATGATCGAGCTTCCGCGCGCGGCGCTGCTGGCTGGAGAAATCGCGGAAATTGCAGAGTTCTTCTCCTTTGGCACCAACGACCTCACGCAAACCACCATGGGGCTGTCGCGCGACGACGCCGGCCGTTTTCTGCCCGACTATGTGGACGAGAAAAAAGCCGGGATCTTCAGCACGGATCCGTTCCAGTCACTCGACACCAAAGGCGTCGGCCTGCTGATGCGGTGGGGCATTGCCGAGGGCCGCAAGACAAGGCCCAAGTTGAAAGTGGGCATTTGCGGCGAGCACGGTGGCGACGCGGAAAGCGTCAAGTTCTGCCACACGCTCGGTATGGACTATGTCAGCGCTTCGCCTTTTCGCGTTCCGATTGCGCGTTTGGCGGCAGCTCAAGTATTGGTTGAACTCCACCAGGCGAAGCAAAAGAGGGCAAAATAAGCGAGAAGCGCCGCTTAAAGTGATGCTTTAATCGCCGCCTAGCCGACGCGAAGGTCCGCGTTCTGGCCTTTAGACATCGCGTTCTGGGCTTGAAGCGCGGATGTGAACTGGAAAGACGGAACGCCGATGCTCCGCCAAGCGCGGTTCACGTCGGCATTTTGAAGAAGAAATACATGCCTAGGAAAAAGAAGATGATGTCCGGCGACCACCCCGCCAGAAACGGCGGCAGCTGCCCTACACCGCCCATGGCTTCCAGCAGCGCCGCAATCGCCCAATACGCCACGCCGATGCCTACCCCAAGCGCGATTCCGCCGATGGCTCCGCGTGTCCCCACGAGAAACGCAAAGGGAATCGCCAGCAGCATGCTTACGGGCGCCATCAAGGGATAGGCGATTTTTTTGTGCCACTGTACCATCAGTGTTGCCACGTCGAAGCCTGCCCGGTGCAATCCATCGATATAGCCGCCTAACTCGCCGACGCTCATTTGAAACGCTTGCCGCACTTCCCGGTTGAAGTAGCTGGGCGGTTCGGACAGTTCCGGCGGCGCCGCGACCGTGAAAGGCTCGAATTTTGTAACCGAACCGTCGGCAAATTCCCGGATCCACCCGTTTTCAAGCACCCAGACATGCTGCGCTTCCGACCAGCGCGCACGATTGGCAAAAATCCGCCGCCGAAGACGGAAATCTGTGGGATCCAACTCCAGCACGCTCAGACCGCCGAACATGTTCTGCTCCGGATCGAACACGTCGTAGTTGTAGATCTTCGAGTTCTCCCCGAAAATCCACCGCTGTGGATGCGTGTAGGTCTGGGGCGGTCGCCCCTTAATCTGGTTGTGCAGGGCATCCTGCCGCTGGTTGGCGTAGGGCAGATAGGTGTCGTCGAGCACCAACAACGTGCCCGCCACCGCAAGACCAGCCAGCAGCAGCGGAACCGCCACGCGAAACAGACTCATTCCGCTCGCTTTGATCGCCACAATCTCGTTGTTCTTGCTCATGATTCCGAGCGTCACCAGCACCGCAACCAGGCCTGCCAGCGGCACCAGGTTGTACACCAGGTACGGCGTAAGATAGCCAAAGTACTCGGCGACGGTCACGAACGCTATGCGCCGCCGCCCGATATCGTCTAGCAGCTCAAAAAACGTAAAGGCTTCGAACAGAAAGACGAATACCCCCAGCAATAGCGCAAAATAAAAAAAGAACTTTCGCAGGATGTAAAGATCCATCAACCGAGGGAAGCTCCCTTCGGATGGCACGGGCATCTCTTGCGCCCTGCGCTCTCCATTCGCCGCTTGTGCAGCCGCGGCGCGTGCCCGAGCCTGAGCCTTTCGGCGGCGCGCTAAGCGGATCCGCCGGCTGAGATGTCCCAGCGGGCGCAACCAGCGGCTCTCTCCCCGAAACTGTTCCATCCTCGGCAGCAAGGCTATGCCTAAAGCCGTTAAGATCCCGTTGGCCATCCAAACTCCCGCTGCCGGCGAAATCTTTCCCTCCCGCGCGAGTCCCGCACCCAGGATCAGCAGCAGGTAATACGCAGCAATCAGCACGACGGCCAGCAGCGATCCCGCTGCTCGGCCGCCGCGTCGCGGCTGCGCCCCGAGGGGCACCGCCACGAGCGCAAACACCAGGCAAGCGATGGGAAAGGCTAGCCGCGTGTGCAGCTCCACACTGGCTTCCCGCGATCCCGAACGCCTTTCGGTCATCAATTCGCGCATCGATTGTTCGGGGATGCTGCGCTGTCGGGGTTGCACCGCACCGAGCCCGCTCACCTCAATGGGCCAGTCGCTCTGCCCAAACGAGGTAACCGAGTAATGACTGGGATCCTCGCGCGAAAACTCGTGCGTCGTCCCGCCCCGCAGGTGCAATTCGAGCGTGCCCTGCTTTGGCTCGGCAATCACAATCGCCCTGTTGGCCAGCGTTACTTGCGAGCCGCCCTCTCCTTGGGTGTCCGCGACGAATACTCCGTGCCACTGCGTTCCGCTTGCGGACACGTCGTTCACGTACAAGACTTTTTTCGGAAACCGCTCGTCAAACACGCGCGGTTGCACTTGAAAGGAGATTTGCGAGCTGATCAATTGCGCTTCGGCGGTGTGCAGCGTCAGCAACGCCTCAGGACCTACCCAGCTGGTCATGACCAGCGTGAGTAACGCCCCAACCAGGGCCAATACTCCCACCGGGAACAGGATGCGCCGCCTTCCGATGCCTAGCGAGGTCAGCGCAATGATTTCGCTGTCCGCGGACATCCGCCCCAGGCCCAACAACACGCCGATCAGCGTCGCCATTGGTACGGTAAAGACGAAAACGCCGGGGAAAATGCACAGAAACAGTTTCAGGATCTGCACGTCCGAACCCACGTGGCGCACGTAAATCTCCATCACCCGCACCAGACGGGGCACTAAAAATACAAACGTGAAGACGACCAGTCCGAGGAATGCGTGGCGGGATACCTCGCGGACGATATAACGATCCAGAATGCGCATGACGCGAACGCTCAGTGTACCATGCCGCCAGCCGCGGATCGTTTCTCCCCGCGCACGAACGGGAGAATTCACCCTGAGTTTGACCGCGGCGCTGCGATCGGCTCCTCTTGCCTGTATACTTTGATTCTGTCTATGTCTGCGGCTGCGGGCCATCTGCGTAAGCCTCTGTTCGGGACACCTGCCGAATGAATCGCATCCATTTGGTGGTGCTGTGGCACATGCATCAGCCGGAATACCGTGACCCGGAATCCGGCCGCTATGTGCTCCCGTGGACCCGCCTCCACGCCCTCAAGGACTACTACGGCATGGTCGAAATGCTACGCGAATTCCCCAAATTTCATGCCACATTCAACATCGTTCCCGCTCTCGGCGTCCAGCTCGAAGAGTACGCCAGCGGAAAATGCAACGAGCCGTGGTTTTTCCTGGCTTTCAAAAATGCCGATGAACTCGTGCGCCAGGATAAGTCGGAAATTCTGTCGCGCGCGTTCCAGGTCAATCACGAGCACCTGATGTCACGCTGGCCGCGCTTTGTCGAACTTTATGAATGGTCGCGCGCCGCCAGCGGCGCTCAAGCTCTTGTCGCTTTCACCGCGCGCGACTGGCGGGACCTTCAGCTTCTCTCGCAGCTCGTCTGGATGGAAGAATCCTGGTTTCAGAAAGACCAAGTCGTCAGCCGCCTGGCGTCAAAGGGCAAAGACTACACGGAGAACGACAAGTCCGCCTTGAAGGAAAAACAGCTGGAACTCCTGCGTTTGATCTTGCCGGCGTATCGCGACGCGGCCTCGCGCGGCCAGATCGAAATCAGCACCACGCCTTTCTACCACCCTATTCTGCCGCTCCTATGCGACTCGGACGTCGCGCGTATCGCCAATCCCGCTACGCCGCTGCCGCGACGCGCCTTTCGCCGGCCTGAGGATGCTCGCGAACAATTGCAGCTCGCGCGGCAGTATCATGAGAAAACCTTTGGCGCAAAGCCACCGGGCCTCTGGCCTTCCGAGGGCTCTGTTTCCGATCAAGCGCTCGCTATCGCCGCCGAAGAAGGGTTCCAATGGTTCGGCACCGATGAGGGCGTGCTTGGGCGTACCCTGAACGTCGGCTTTTTCCGCGATTCCAACGGAGTCCCCGCAAATGCGGCTTCCCTTTTCAAGCCTTGGCGCATCCAGCTGGGCGATAAGTCCATCACCGGGCTGTTCCGCGACCACCATCTTTCGGACCTTATCGGCTTCGTTTATAGCCGGATGGAAGGGAAAGCCGCTGCCGCCGATCTCCATTCGCGTTTGCGGATGATCGGCGAGAAAGCGTCAGGCAACCAGCCGCTCACCGTGTGTCTGGTTCTCGATGGCGAGAATGCGTGGGAGTACTACCCGGGTAATGGCCGCGAATTCCTGCGCGAGTTCTATCGCCGAATCGAAGCGGATCCCGATTTCCGCGCGCTTACCGCTGGTGAGGCTATTGCTGCCGCGGGAGAAATTCCCGCCAACACCGGAATTTTCCCGGCTTCCTGGATTAACGCGAATTTTGACGTTTGGATCGGTCATAGCGAGGACGTCACGGCTTGGGAGCTCCTGTGGGACGCTCGCGACGTTTACGCACGTGCCCGGGAAGCCTACAAAAGGGGCCGACCGGGGGCGCCAAATGAAGCCGCACTCCAAAAAGCGCACAAGTCGCTCCTGGCGGCCGAAGGCAGCGACTGGTGCTGGTGGTTCGGTCCCGAGCACAGCACGGCAAACGACGCCGAATTTGATGCCCTCTACCGCAAGCACCTCACTGAAATTTATCTCGCGCTTGGCGAGGTCGCTCCCGAAGAGCTGGCCAAGCCCATCAAGCGCCGTCCTGAACACGCTCTTCACCTCGCGCCCACGGGCTTCCTCTACGTCAAAGTAGACGGCCGTGAAACTTCCTATTTCGAATGGCTTGGCGCCGGTTTGTATTCTCCCGAGCGTCGTGGCGGTTCCATGCACGGCCGCGTTTTTTATCTGCATGAAATGCGCTACGGCTTTGAAGAAAGCCGTTTCTGCATCCGCATCGACACTTTTGCAGAGACCATGAGCGAACTCGAAGACCCGGAATTTCGCATCACGGTTAGCGGAGCAGAAGAACTCGTGATTGTGGTCAAACTCCAGCGTGGCCGTATTCGGGAATTCGCCGTGGAAAAAGCCCGGGTGTGCTTGCTGAAGCTGGAATCCGTCGCCGCTGCTGCGTTTGATCGCATTCTCGAAGTGGCCATCCACCGCGACCAACTTGACCTCAAGGGCCAAAGCCAACTAAAGCTGGGCGTCGCCCTCTGGCACGGGGGGCTGCCCGTGGATGTTCTTCCCGCCGAAGGCCTGCTGGACATCCAACTTGGCGAGGACAATTTCTCCTGGCCGCCCGATTAGCCTCTCCGTTCTTTTTTGCTACTTGTTTCCATACAACTTAACAGCCAGATCTTGCGGCCTGGCTCCCACTGGGACCATGGTCACCAGAAAGTTCGTACGCACGCGAATCACCGCCAGGTCGCCCGAGCCTCGGCTCGCCACCAGCAGCAGGGTTTCATTGGGATCAAAGCGCAACGCACCCGGCTCATCTCCTGCGGGAATTGGGAATCCCTTTCCGGGATCGCGGATGATCCGCCGATTCGCGATATCCACCGGAATGACCCTGTCCGCCGCCGTGTCCGCAACGTAGAGCAAGCTACCGTCGGCGCTAAGCACTCCCTGTGTTGGTGCCGAGCCCAGGATCATCGTGTCGCCGACTTCGTGGGTCCAGGTATTGATGGCCTGCAGGCCGTGCGCTTCGGGTGAAATGATATAGAGCTCTCCGCCATCCGGCTTGAGCAGCATGTCGGTCGGCCTACCTGCCAACTCGAGATTTGCCACCAGCACGCTGCGCCGCAAATCCACAACCGACACTCGAGGCTCGGAGCGGCTGGTCACAAACGCGAGCGCATTGTCCGGCAGAATTGCTACGTTGTCCGGTTGCGGCAGCACGGAAATCGTGCTGCGCAACGCCAGCGTGGCTGCGTCGTGAATGCCCAGCGTACCGTCACGCCGGTTCACGGTCAGGACGGTCTTCCCGCCCGGCGATACGCGCGCAAGCACGGGCTCTCTTCCTGTGTGTCCGCGCGCCACAATAGTCCGCGAGCGGACGTCGATAGCCAACACCGTGTCGTTCCCCGAGGTGGTCGTGTAAATGCGATTTCCGTCGGGCGAGAAATCCAGGGCGAAGGGAAGCGGCCCCAGCGGGATGCGGGCGCTCAGCTGATAAGCCCGCGCATCAAAGATCCACGCGAAGCCTCCCAAAGAGCTAATGCCCATGATTTCGGGCCGTGTGGGATGTTCGCGCATTCCGGACAGACCTGGTCCCACCGGAATGTGCGCCACCGCTTTGAGCTTGACCAAGTCCACAACCGTCACCGCGCCATCGGCAGTGGTGACATAGGCACACAAATGCAGGTCCGGCCGCAGAAAGGACGGCCGATGCTCGCGCAGCAGCACGATGAGC
>DATAIH010000141.1:0-16201 GCA_036262755.1 Candidatus Acidiferrum sp. | reverse complement strand
AAGTACGGAAGCCGTTTGTCCCACGAAGAGCGCCTGCATCTTCAGAAGATCCTTGTCTACAACGAAAAGATGCTGGCCTCGGTTCGCGCTTTTTCCGTCGAAAACGGAGATTCACCCGCTAGCGTGTTCAAGGTTTCCGTTGCGCCCCCAGGGACAGCGCCGGGCTCATCAAAAGGACAGACCTCTGGTTCAAGCGGCAGGCGCCACTCGTAGGAGATTTGATCGGTGCTATCAGAAGACGTCTTCTTTCAAACAGTGCGCGAACTGGGGGACCGCATTCGCAGTCGCGAGCTTTCCCCCGTCGAGCTGACCGAAGGTTTTCTCGACCGCGGCAAAAAACTTGGTTCAAAACTCAACGCTTACAGCACTCTGACGCCCGAGTTGGCGCTGCGGCAGGCACATGCTGCAGAAAAGGAAATCAAGGAGGGCCATTACCGCGGCCCTCTTCACGGTGTTCCTTATGCCGCGAAAGACCTAGTTGCCGTCAAGGACTATCCGACTACTTGGGGCGCCAAGCCCTTCGCAGATCAGAGACTCCCTCTAAACGCGACCGTCGTCGAGCGCTTGAACCAAGCCGGTGCTGTTCTAATCGGCAAGGCGGCAATGATCGAGCTTGCGGGCGGACTGGGATACTCCGCAGGCAACGCCTCTCTGACCGGTCCATGCCGGAATCCCTGGAACACCGACTATTGGACATGTGGTTCTTCAAGTGGGTCAGGAGCCATCGTCGCAGCCGGGCTCGCGCCTTGGGCGTTAGGATCGGACACGCGGGGGTCGATCCTTTGCCCCTCGGCATGGTGCGGCATTGCCGGAATGCGCCCAAGCTTTGGCCGCGTGAGCCGCTTCGGTGCCATGGCCATCGCGTGGACTATGGATAAGCTTGGCCCGATGGCACATACAGCCGACGACTGCGGCCTAGTCCTTTCCACAATCGCCGGACATGACCCCTTGGATCATGATTCCCTGCCCAAAGGCGTCGCCGAATTCCGGTATTCGCGAGATGAGCCAACATCTGCCAGGGGGCTCCGTGTTGGCCACCTCACGAATGTGTGGCGCGAGATGGAGCCTGGCCTAGAACCAGCGGTCGACGATGCCCTCAAGGTCCTCGAAAAAAAAGGCGCGAGCATTTCGGATGCCGAGATTCCGGATGGGCCTTACGAGGAAGCGGCGGAGCTTACCATCTTGATGGAAGCAGCTTCAGCCTTTCAGGATCTCGTCGCAAGCGGGCGCTGCGCCGAACTCATCGATCCCGTCGGGCGAATCAACGGATATGCCAGCATGGAATTCTCCTCAGCCGACTATCTGCTCGTTCAGCGGGTTCGGGCCCTCCTGCAAAAACAGGTCGACAGACTGTTCGACAAGTTTGATGTTCTTGTCACAGCCGGAGAGTCATCCGCGGCCTCGCTTCTGAACGCTCCGCCCGAGGAAGATTCCGAAGGCCCGATCGAGAGACGTGCGCCAGACGGGATTTCGAGCCTATGTGGTTTGCCCGCCATCACCGTTCCTTGTGGATTCAGTAAGAACCATCTTCCCTTCGGCGTCCAATTCATTGGGCGAGCCTTGAGTGATCACACCGTGATCCAAGCCGCGCATCTATTTCAACGAGATACGGATTGGCACCGACAACGCCCGCCCATCCAATAACCCTCGCCACTTCATGCCATTTTGAATCTCGCCGATTCCCATTTTTGCAGCATGTCCAAAACCAGGGCCCTGGCTTGGCGACTACTTCGTGAAAACCACAGGCCGAGCTCAAGCCCCATGCGTGAGAGGTCCATGCGCGTTCGAAGCTATCACGGGGAGAAGAATCTTGCTGGGCGTGTTGGCAAAAGCCCATTGGCAAAAGCCATGGTTGAATGTCTACCCTAGTTCAGGGTAGGCTATCTACCATGCAAATGAATGAAGAAGCGAAAAGCCGGCTTGATCTCATGCAAGGCACACTGGACATGCTGATCCTCCGGACGCTGGTGCTGGGTCCCGCCCACGGCCACGAAATAGCCAAGCACATCCAGCGGACCACAGAGGAGGTTTTGCAGGTTGAGCACGGCTCGCTTTACCCGGCGCTCCACCGCCTCGAACGCAGAGGCTGGGTCAGTGCAAAGTGGGAGACACCGCGAGGCGGCAAGCGCGAGTTCAAGTATTACCGGCTCACTCCGGCGGGCAAGAAGCAGCTCCTGGCCGAGCACTCCAAATGGCGGCGGCTGGTCGCCTCGATTGGCCGCGTAATGGAGCCGGCAGAGGAGGGATGAAATGGGCATCTGGCGCAGGCTCGAATCGGGGCTCTCCTGGTTCCCGTGGTATCGCCGCCAGGCACGCGATGCCGATCTCGAACGCGAATTGCGCGACCACCTCGATCTAGAAGCCGACGAACAAAGAGCCGCCGGTCTGTCGCCGGAAGAAGCTGTCTACGCCGCTCACCGAGCATTAGGCAACACCTTGATGATCGAAGAAGACGTGCGCGCCGTATGGGGCTTGCAGTGGCTCGAAACAATTGCTCAAGACGTGCGCTACGCCTTTCGCATGTTGCGGAAAGCGCCGGGATTCACCGCCATTGCCGCGCTGACGCTGGCGCTCGGCATTGGCGCAAACACGGCAATTTTTTCGGTTGTCAACGCAATTTATCTCTCTCCGCTTCCGTATCCGAATGCCAGCAAGATTTACGTCGTCTCACGCATCGGGGATCCGTTCGGCAGAGAATTTATTTCCCCAGCGATCTTTGCGGCGTGGCGCGAGCAGCAGGCGGGAGCGTTTGAGCACTTGGCGCTGTTGCACTGGGCGGGCGCCGCGACACTGACGGGATTCGGCGATGCGCTGCAAGTTCCTGCGATGGGAATTTCCGTGGATTTTCTGGCCATGCTTGGAGTGCATGCCGCGCTTGGACGCGACTTCGCGCCGGAGGAGGGCGCGGCCGGTGGGCCGAATGTTGTGATGCTCGGCAACAGCTTGTGGCGAATGCAATTCGGCGCCAATCCGAATGTGGTGGGGCGGAGCATCACGCTCGACGACAAGCCATACACAATCATCGGCGTTCTTCCACCTGGATTTGAGGACCCGAGTTTCAGCTCTCCTCACGCGCAGCTCTGGTTTCCGGTGCGCATTCCCGCGACCACGACGGATGTCGGCAACGGCGGCCTGCTGTGTCTTGGCATGCTCAAACGTGGCGTCAGCATAGCGCAGGCGGAAGCATCGCTCACGCCTTCGCTATCCGCGCTGCGCGATAAGTATCCGAAGATGTTCATGCCGGGCGAGCGAGCGCATTTGATTCCGTTGCGGCAGCTTCTGAATGGGTGGGCGGGGACGGCGCCGCTGCTGCTCTTCGGCGCAGTGGGGCTGGTGCTGCTGATCGCATGCGCGAACCTCGCAAGCCTGACGCTGGCGCGGTCGGCGACGCGGCAGCGCGAAATCGCCGTGCGCACGGCGATGGGCGCAGGGCGCGAACGGATCGTGCGGCAACTGCTCACGGAAAGCGCGCTGCTGGCCGTGCTCGGCGGAGCGATCGGCGTCGCGGCGTGCTACGCGAGCTTGCGGTTCATCATCGCGCTTGTTCCGAAGGACTTGATGCACGTCGGCGCGTATCAGATTGACACGGCGGTTCTCGGATTTGCGTTTGCGCTCAGCATCGTCACCGGCATCGTGTTCGGGCTCGTGCCGGCGCTGGGGACTTCGCGCGTGGACTTGAACAATGCGCTCAAGGAATCGAGCGCGCAGAGCGGCGCGGGCCGCAGCGGGCGCATGCGTAGCGTGCTTGCAAGCGGAGAACTGGCAATCTCGCTGGTGTTGATTGTCGGCGCGGCGCTCGCGCTGGAAAGCTTTGCGCGGCTGACGGGAGTGAATCCGGGATTCGATTCGAGCAAGGTGCTTACGTTCAGTGTGCAGCTTACCACCGCGCGCTATGCCTTGCCCGCATCACGCTCAGCGTTTTTGGATCAGGCGCTCGCACGCCTCTCCGCACTTCCGGGGACTGAAGAAGCGGCGACCAGCAGTATTTTGCCGCTGACAGGGGGGGCCGACATCCTCTTCAGCATGGTTGGCGGAAATGGCTCCGTGCCGCCCGGAGAACCTCTTGTGGCTAACATTCGCGTAGTCAGCCCGGATTATTTCCACGCGTTGCGGATTCCGCTGGTACGCGGGCGCGTTTCGACCGCTTCGGACAACGCCGCTGGCCCGCCGGTCGTGGTGATTGACGAAACCATGGCCAAGAAATTCTGGCCGGGCAAAGACCCGGTTGGGCAGGAAATCTGGATTGGAAAGCCGATGGGGCCAGAGCATGCGGATCCCACGCCGAGGCAAATCATCGGCGTGGTGGGGGACGTTCGGGAATCTAGTCTCGCGGAGAATGGCGGGCAAACCATGTTCATTCCCTATGCACAGACGAAATTTAATAATTTCGCGTCCTTTATCGTGCGCACACGGCGCGCGCCAATGCTTTCGCTTCCCGACGCGCGCAGCACGCTTCGTTCGCTCGACGCGAATCTGCCGCTGCTCGGACCAGAGACGATGGACAGCGTGGTCGCGGATTCGCTATCCGGCTGGCGATTCCACGCGGTTCTGCTCGGCGTGTTTGGCGCGCTGGCGCTGCTGATCGCCGCGATTGGCGTTTACGGGGTGATTTCGTATTCCGTCGCGCAGCGTACGCACGAGATCGGCGTGCGAATGGCGCTGGGAGCGCAGCGCGGGGACGTCATGCGGCTCGTCATCGGCCAGGGCGCTTTGCTCGCGGGAGCCGGAATCGTGGTTGGCGTCGGCGCGGCATTTGGCTTGACGCGCCTGATGGCCAGCATGCTGTATGGCGTCAAGCCGACGGACCCGCTCACCTTCTCCCTAGTAGCAATTTTGCTTACGTTCAGTGCACTTCTGGCCTGCTACATCCCCACGAGGCGGGCGATGCGCGTCGATCCCATGGTCGCCCTAAGGTACGAGTGACCGGCAGAGGAGGGACGAATGGCCATTTGGCGCAACCTCCAATCGTGGCTTTCTTGGTTCCCGTGGGATCACCACCAGGCGCGCGATGCCGATCTTGCTCGCGAGTTGCGCGACCACCTCGATTTAGAAGCCGACGAACAAAGAGCCGCCGGTCTGTCGCCGAAAGAGGCTGCCTACGCTGCTCACCGAGCATTGGGCAACACGCTGATGATCGAAGAAGACGTGCGCGCCGTATGGGGCTTCCAGTGGCTCGAAACACTCGTCCAGGACGTGCGCTATGGCATGCGCATGCTGCGCAAATCTCCGGGCTTCGCCGCGATTGCGATTCTTACGCTCGCGTTGGGCATTGGCGCGAACGCGGCCATCTTCTCCATCGTCAACATCGCGTTGCTCCGCCCGCTCGCGTACGCTCATCCCGAGCAGCTTTATCTGGTGCGCGAAATTGTGCCGCAGTTCGCGAAGTTTTATCCCACAGTCAACGCAAACCTGCCCGACTTCCGGATCTGGCAAAAGCAGGTGCACGCGTTTGCCGACGTGGCTCTCGCCGAAGCGACGAGCGCTGATCTTACCGGCGCGGGCGAAGCTGAGTCCATCTCCGGCATGCGCGTCTCGGCGAATATTCTCAGCTTGCTCGGAGTGCGCCCCGCGCTGGGCCGCCCGTTTCGCCCCGAAGAAGACGAATCCGGCCACGGGCACGTGGTGATGCTGACGAATTCGTTCTGGCGCGAGCGATTTCATGGCGATCCAGCCATCCTGGGGAAAAGCGTCACGCTCGACGGCGCGCCGCATGAAATTGTGGGCGTGCTGCCGGCATCCTTTCGATTCCCGTCGGTGGCTCCCTCGATGGGCGGCGCCGAAGATTATGCCCGCATGGCGTTTTTCGAACCGCTTGATGGACCAAAGCCGTACGAGACGGGGCTCATCGGCGAATTTGACTTCATCGCCATTGCGCGCCTGAAGCCTGATACCACCGAGTCGCAGGCGCATGCGGAATTGAATGTGGTGCAGACGCAGATTTCCAAGCAGGCGAATGACCCTATGCCTATGAAGGGCGTGCTGCTGCCGCTCGAAGAGACAGTCGTAGGGCCGGCGCGCAGCGGACTCATTTTTATGCTGGCGGCGGTCGCCGCGGTGCTGCTGATTATTTGCGCGAATCTCGCGAGCCTGCTGCTGGCGCGCGTGCCGGGGCGGATGCGCGAAGCGGCCATTCGCACGGCGCTGGGGGCCACTCGCGGACGCATGGTTGGCCAGATGCTGACGGAGAGTTTGCTCTTGAGCATCGTGGGCGGCGCGCTCGGAGTCGGGCTAGGACGTTTCGCGCTGCGCTGGCTAGTGAGCGTTGCGCCAACGAGCATTCCGCGTATGAACGAGATCGGGATGGACGCGCGGGCGCTCGTATTCGCGCTGGCCGTTACGCTTTTGACCGGCATTCTTTTCGGCATCCTGCCCGCATGGCGGGTCAGGTGCTCGCATCCGATTGACGCGCTCAAGTCCGGGGCGACGGCAACCACGGAGAGTAGCCGCACGCGCCGGCTGCGCGAATGCCTCGTGGGCTTCGAAGTCGGCGTCACGGCGCTGTTGCTGATTCTGGCGGGTCTGCTGACGACAAGCCTCGCCCGCGTGCTGCGCGTTCATGCGGGATTCGACGAGCGCAACGCGCTGCTCGCCAGCGTGAATCTCCCTCCGCAAAGTTACGCCAAGTCGGAAGATCGTTTGCGCTTTTACAACGAGGTTGTCGCCGGCGCGCAGGCGCTTCCTGGCGTTCGCGCCGCCGGATGGGTGAGCATCCCGCCGCTCGGCGGACAGGGTTCCGTCACCGGAATAGCTCTTCCCGGTGAGAACAAGCTGGGCGCGGAAACTCCGGTCGCCAACTATCGTCCGGTGAGCCCGGATTACTTTTCCGCTATGGGCATTCCGCTCGTGCGCGGCAGAGTTTTTGGCCCGGCGGATCGCGGGCGCAAAGTCGTGGTCGTTTCTCAAAATGTCGCAGACCGCTTCTGGCCTGGCCAGAATCCCATCGGGAAGATCTGTGTGGCGCACTGGGGTCCAGATATTCCCGCCGAAGTGATTGGCTTGGTGAGCGACATTCGAACCGTCCAGCTTGCCGAGGCGCCGCTCTTGATGGTCTACGTGCCGGAATGGTTTAACGCGTACTCGGTGCCAATGGCCGGTACGATTGTGCTGCGCACCGCGTCGGACCCGGCGGCCACGGCTGGCGCTGTTCGTGAGCTGATTCGCAAGGCCGACGCGCAAGTGCCCATCACTACGCTGGAACCGATGACGCAGATTGTTTCCACGTCAGTGGACGCGCGGCGCTTCTCGATGCTGCTGGCCATGGCCTTCGCGGTGTCGTCGCTGCTGCTGGCCTCGCTCGGCATCCTCGGCGTGGTGGGATATTCGGTGGAACAGCGGCGGCACGAACTGGGCATTCGCCTGGCGCTGGGCGCGGAGATGAAGGGCCTCATGACCATGATTATTGGCCAGAGCATGAGGCCGGTGGTGACCGGGCTTGCCGTGGGAATCGTGGCCGCTGTTTTTGCGGGGCGGCTGATCAGCTCGCTGCTATTTGGAGTCGAGGCGTACGACGCGGTGACGCTGACGGTCGTGGCCTCGGTGGTTACGGTGGGGGGACTGACCGCATGCTACATCCCCGCGCGCCGCGCGACTCGCGTCGATCCGATGGTCGCTCTTAGGTACGAATAGCTCACACGTTCTAATCCCACAATCCCTTTCTTCCACAACCGCTGACAACTGGAACGGTGATTAGGCCGTTCCGGTAACAGACACACTCCACACTCTCTTCTCTCACGATCTCAGCCTTAACCCAAAAGCTCAGGAGCAACACCCAGGCAAACGAAATTCGCAAGAGGAGGCAGTTTTGTCTGCCTACATCGTGTCCATCGGAAAGCGCACGCCGCGCGACGCCGCTCAACACGAGCCACGTCACGTCTATTCCTGGTCCATTTAAAGCACCACAGCGTCGGCAAGCATCGCAGCTCCTGTGTTTTGCAGCTCCCTTTGGGTAACCAACTACCCGGAAGGATTGCGCATCAATCTCTGTGGATTCTAGGGCGGCCGTAAGCGGAGGTGTAGGGTCGCAGCCCGCTTGCCGGACGCGCAGGCACCGCTGTGCCCGGCGCGCAGCAGTTGTGGTCGTGTAGGGGCGTCCCTGGCAGGCAAGCTCGACGCCGCTTTTCTCCTTCTGAGGCAGGCCGGAACCGTGCAAGATTCTTCGCCTCCGCCGTTCTATATGCAGGCGCAACGTCCCCGGAATTCAACCGCCTTGGAGGATCACATGTCGTCCCGGATTGCTTGGAGGATTTCGCTTAGCGCGAGCTTGTGCTTGCTCGCAGGGTTCGCGATGGCGCGTCGGCCAGAAACGCCGAAGCAAGCTAACCCTGGTGCCCCGCCAACTGTCGCCGCGACCGCGCATGCTGCGCCGCCCGCAGCCAAGTCTCCTGACAGTCCCGCCAAAACTGCCGCGCAGAAGATCGACTTGCGTGCGGCGATGAATGTGAATCTGCCAGCGCCTGCGCGCGATTTGGAACCAGCTTCCTACGAGACGCCGGACGGCAGGACCGGCTGGGTCCTACGCCTCCCGGGCAATCGGCCGATTGCCACTCCCGCTTATGCCGACGGGATGCTCTTCGTCGGCGGGGGCTACGGCTCGCACGAGTTTTACGCCGTGGACGCCGATACCGGAAAAATCATCTGGAAGATTCAGACCGGCGATGACGGCCCAACGGCCGCAGTCGTTGCTGACGGCATGGTCGCCTTCAACACGGAGAGCTGCACGCTGGTCATCGTGGACGAGCGGCGTGGGCGCGTCATTTGGCAGGAATGGCTAGGCGACCCGCTGATGAGCCAGCCCGCGATTGACAAAGGCGTTTTGTACATGGCGCATCCGGCAGCGACCGGAAGGCCGCCCAAGTCCACGCAATACCATCCGCGTCCCGCCACGCGGGGCGGCAGCCACCGCCTGCTCGCCGCGGAGCTGGGCACGGGCCGGCACATCTGGGAGCAGGAGATTGCCGGCGACGTTATCACGGCGCCGGTGATTTCCGACGGAACCGTCTATTTCAGCACGTTTGGCGGCAGCTCATACGCGCTGAATGCCGCGGACGGCTCGGTGGTCTGGGTGAAGGCCAACGCAGCCACAAGCGCGCCGGTTGTGGCCAATGGGCAGCTCTACGAAACGCGGAAGCGACAAGCGGGCAAGGAAGCGGTCGAAGGTCTCGCCCGCGTCGACGCCAAGAAGGGCGAAGCGCGCGACAAGGAGTTGCTCGCCGCGAGGGCGGCGGACTACCTCAAAGCCGGAAACGGCGGCGGCGTGGGTCTTGCTGCGCCGACAGTGAAGCAGCTGGACTCTTCCGTGGGCTTCGCTATGGCTCCTGGCTCGGCGAACCTGATGGTGGCCAATGAAGCGGTCGGCGTAAATTCCGTCGTGGGCGCGTGGGCGTACCAGGGCTCGCACGCAGCGCTTAGCAAAGGACAAATCCTGAACGCGCAAGGCAACTACATCAATTCGGTGCGCGCTTCGGACGGCAAACAGTCCTGGCAAACGGAAGTGGTCAACGGTCGCTCCACAGCGGGCGGGCAAGTGTTTTCGCCTCCGGCGGTGGGACGCGACTACCTGTACCTTGCGGGCGTGGCGGGCTATCTCGTTTCCGTGCGGCAGAGCGATGGCGGAGTGGGCTTCTCGTACGCCATGAAGGCGCCCATCGCGTTCCAACCAGCTCTGGCCAAGGGCAATGTCTACGCCGGAACCTCCGACGGGCGCCTGATCTGCCTCAAGACCGGTAACCAAGACGCCGACGGCTGGTACGCCTGGGGCGGCAACGCACAGCACAACAAGATTCAGTAGCGTTGCTGATTGGCACCCTGTGACTTGTGGTCCGTACTCCGCCGAGTCCGTTGCCCCCCCGAGGAACATGGAAACTGCACTCTTCGATCCGAATTCCGGAACGAGGTCGCGCTCCTGTGAGGTCCTGATGTTGGAGAAGAAAGCGGACGATGGAACCCGCGTCTGCCTTAGGAATCGGATAGGACGTTTCCTCGTATCGCTCGATCAAGAGCGTCAGAAGCTCGATCGCCTCTTGCTCCGTGCGGGATGGATTCTCCAAAGCAGTCAATCGAAATAGGGCGTTCGTGTATGCTTCCAGTTCCTCTTCATTGTGGATGACACGCGGAGCACCTTTCGCGATCATTTTTGCCGGGTCGGCTAGAAGGGTCGACATTGTGTGCCAAATCTCCTATCCCAGTTCGCAGGATCATCGTAAATCTGCGATCTCTCCGAATTGCCGACCATGGGTCCGTAATTGGAGGCGGCTGGAAAGTCAATCCCTGAGAACTTAAGCACCCGCAGATCCGCGGTTAATCTGTACCAAATGGTCCGCGCCAATCCCTAGCTAAGTTGAGCCCCGTCAGTCCTGAAGTTTTGGGATCGCCCTGCATCAAAGGAGTCTTTGCTACAAATCGCTGTTAACGAAGGATGGATTGAGGAGCTTCACTCCCGTTTCGTCAGTTTCGAATGGAACTAAGGTCCTCTGGCTCAGACTCCGGCGGCAACGACGGGTCGCGTCTGAGCGACAGCGTCTTCTTCTTTAGATTGTCGCACGAGCACAGCTGCCGTGAATCCACACGCCGCGGCGAAGGAAAGCCACAGGCCCGGCATGGCACTGTTGCCGGTTACGTGAATAAGGTAAGTACTGATCGCAGGCGTAAAGCCGCCGAAAATGGCGGTGGCCAAGCTGTAGGCCAGGGAGAAGCCGGTTGTTCGTACGTCAATCGGCATGATCTCCGTTAGAAATACAACCATTGCACCGTTGTAGCTGCCGTAGAGAAAAGAGAGCCAAAGTTCAACTGTGAGCAATCGCCAAAAGGACGGTTGGCGAACGAGCCATAACAAGGAGGGATAAGCGGTGAGCAGCATCAATATTGTGCAGGCGAAGAGCAGCGGCCGCCGCCCGATGCGGTCGGAGAGCGCACCCATCACGGGGAGCCAGAAAAGATTGGAAGCTCCCACGCACAAGGTGACAATCAGGCTTTCGATGCTCGCCAGGCGCAGAACGGAATTTCCAAAAGTCGGCGTATATGCGGTGATCATATAGAAGGACACAGTGGTCATTGTAACCATCATGATTCCAATGGCCACGATCCTCCAGTTGGCCAGCAGCGAACGGAAGATTTCGCCGGAGCTCGGCGAGTGCTTGCGGGAGGCGAACTCGTCTGTTTCTGGTAAAGACCGCCGGAGTCTGAAGAGGAACGGAACGATTAGACACCCTATCAGCAGAGGAACACGCCAACCCCAAAGTGCCATTCTCTCCGGCGAGAGGAAAGAATTCAGGACGACTCCGACCCACGCCGCGAACATGACGGCTACCTGCTGGCTTCCCGACTGCCAACTCACGTAGAAACCCTTGTGCCCGGGCGTAGCGATTTCCGACAAGTAGACCGATACGCCGCCGAGTTCCATCCCCGCCGAAAATCCTTGAAGCAGGCGGCCAATCAGGACTAGCAACGGAGCTAACACGCCGATCGCTGCGTATCTAGGCACGCAGGCAATGGAGAATATTCCAATGGACATTAGGCCAAGCGTCAGAAGGAGGCCGGCGCGCCTTCCATGACGATCGGCGTAAGCACCGAGCACGATCGCTCCGAGGGGGCGCATGAGGAAACCCGCTCCGAAGGTCATGAGCGACAGCATTAACGACAAGTAGGAATTACCAGTGGGGAAAAATGCGCGGCCGATCGCGGAGGCGTAGTATCCGAACACCATGAAGTCGTACATCTCCAGGAAATTCCCACTGGAGACGCGCACGACCGACCAGAGCTTCGCTTTCCGTTCAGCTGGGGTGATCATCGGGTTTGTTGTTCTCAGAACACGCCGGGTACAAAGAACTGAGTCACCCCGACGCCTTCACCGTCGTGCTTCTCTAGCTACGCTAAGGCTGTAGATCGTAGACCCGCACTTCGGCGTCCTTGCCTTCGTGGTGGGGCACAGCCAGATAGTAGCGATTCAATTCCGGGACAAGGATGCCCGTCTTTGCGCGAAAGCTTCCCTGCACATGTCCCAGCAGAGAGTAGTGATCCGCGTCGTGCTGCTGAAAAACGTCGAGGTAGCCATCTCCCGCAAGATAGATTCGCTTGTGGTTTGCGTCGTAGGCAGCATCATCCACCATGCCAACGGAAGGAAGCGCGGAGATGACTTTGCCAGAATCTGAATTTAGAACGATCAACTTTCCCGGATCTCGGGTGGACACGAAAAGACGATGATTCGCTTCGTCGAAAGACATGGCGACGTTCGTTTTATCGCCGGAGGGCAACGGCCAGGTAGCCAAAAGTGCACCTTTGTTACGGTCGACAACGCCGACGGCGTTTTGCCCCGTGATGTTGCAAAAGAGCCGCGGGCCGGACTTCTCCAACAGAACGGCTTCTACCCGGTTAGAACCAATTTTGATATCGCGGAGTTTCTTGGAGGTATCCGTATCAACGACGCTGATCAAGGAATACGGCGTATGCGCCTCTCTTCCGCCATTGACGACATACAAATAGTGCGTCGCGGAGTCGTAAGCGGCAGAGTCTGCGTCAACCGACAACTTGATCTCGCCGAGCGGTCTGTAGGTATCACTGTCATAGATTCTGACAGCCGATGCGTCACCCTCCACGATAAAAAGCTTCTTCAAATCCTTTCGATACAGAATTGCGTGGGGTGCTTTTGCATCTTCTATAGTATGGATACGCGTGTTCGTCTCGGTATCCAAGATATCCACTTTGTCGTTCTCTTCGTCGGTGAGGAACAGCCTATGCCCGTCAATGTCAGAAGCGAAATGATCGAAATCGCCG
Organism: Candidatus Acidiferrum sp.; assembly: GCA_036262755.1. Classification (GTDB taxonomy): domain Bacteria; phylum Acidobacteriota; class Terriglobia; order Acidiferrales; family UBA7541; genus Acidiferrum. The sequence continues at coordinate 3,433 of DATAIH010000141.1, read as the reverse complement.
TCCTTCAGTCCCGGCAAGGGGATAGTAGCCACGAGTTTCAGAGGGTCTTTGCTTTGCGCCGCAACGCGAAAGGAGAATGAAACCAACAGCGCCAATAGGAAACATTGCCGATACTTCATCGAATCCTCCAAGACCGCTTTGGCCCTTAAAGAGTGTCCTCGCCGGGTCCGGTTACAGGACAGAATTCCTTCCTTGTCTAGTCACCTCATACTCAGGGACGCTCGGAACTGAGTCAACATTCGCTTACGACTCAAGTGGAAGCGTTTGCGGCCCTGTCCATGTGAAAGCCTTTGATTTGCAGCGACAAACCGCTTCGAGTTCCCCTTGTGCCTAAATAGAAATTAATCTTGGGTTAAGTTGGTGCGAGTAACGATGAATTATGCTCTGGCGTGCTGCTCCACGGTGACGCTTGCGCTTCAGGGCAGAGCCACCTCTTGCAATCCAAGTGGACTGAAATTCAGCGTGCTTTAACAGGGAGATAAAATGCGCACACGATTTTTAATCCTGGCAATGATGATTGCCGTTCCGGGAACAGGGACGCGGGCTCAAGAGGTCGCTCCTTTGAAGCTCGTGCAAACCATTAAATTACCAGCGGACATCAAAGGAAACTTCGATCACTTTGCGATTGATCTCAAAACCGACCGGCTGTTCGCTACACCAGAAGACTACAAGGCCGTTCTTGTTCTGGATTTGAAAAGTGGAAAGCTGATCCACACCATTCACGGCATCGAGAGGCCCCACGCGATCCTCTACCGCGACAACTTGCACCGCCTGTACGTCACGGACGGCGAAGCTGGAGAGTTGAAGATTTTTGACAGCAACAATTACGCTCTACTTTCGAACGTCAAGCTGCTGGTGGATGCGGACTCGATTGGATACGACCCGGAAACAAAACTCCTGTACATCGACAATGGCGGCGGGGACGCTCACGAAACCTACTCGATGATCAGCGTTGTGGATACGACGGTCGGCAAGAAAGTAGCCGATATGAAAGTTGATGGCGACACGCTCGAAGCATTGAGGCTTGAAGGGTCCAGCCCGAGAATGTACGTGAACAACAAAGCAAAGAGCCAGGTTGAGGTCATCGATCGCAACAAGCGCGAGATCGTGGGGAGCTGGCCAGTCACAAAGAGCAAGACCAACGTTGCGATGGCCCTGGACGAAGCAAATAACCGGCTGTTTATCGCCTGCCGTGGCGGGGATATCGTCGTGTTTGACACGACTTCGGGCAAGGAACTCACCTCACTGCCAATCTCGACCGGAGTGGACGATCTTACTTACGATCCGGGCAGCCGCCGCCTTTACGCCTCCGCGGATGGGAACGTAGATGTGTACGAGCAAAGTGACCCCGACCACTACAAGCTGCTTGGGAAAGTGCCAACCGGACCTCATGGGAGAACCTCTTTGTTAGTTCCTGAGCTGAAGCGCTATTTCGTGGCTGTTCCGCAACACGGGACGGATAGCGCGGAAGTCCTGGTTTTTGATGTTCGCTAGGCCGGTGCTGTCGAGAATCTGCTTTGCGGCGCGAAGCCGCTTGTGTCCGCTTGATTGACAAGTGCCCCCAGGCATCCCCACAGGGAGGAATAAATTGAAACTGCGTTTTGCGGGAGCGTTGCTGAAATGCTGCCCATTCTCCATGGTAATTGTCGTTTTGTCTGGCGCAATGATCCCAGCGATGCGGGCGCAAAACCCGCAGCCCGTGGCGATTCGTGCAGGGCGCTTGTTTGACAGCAAGTCAGGCAAAATGCTCGAGAATCAAGTCATTCTTATAGACGGCGAAAAGATTTCGGCCGTGGGACCGAGCGATCAAGTGCAAGTTCCGATGGGCGCACAGGTCATCGATCTGAGCAAATCAACCGTCCTCGCGGGTTTGATTGACGGGCATACACATGTGTTCGGATTCGGTCTTGATGGGATCAAGCCGGGGGGCCCGCCATTTGCCAGCCCCATTACCGATACCCGCGAGTACCGCACTCTTCTAGCTCTTGCAAATGCTGAAAAAGATCTTCGCGCCGGATTCACAACCCTGCGGGACTTGATGAGCCACGGCGGAGGCTACGCGGATGTCGACATCAAGAGGGCCATCAATCGTGGTTATTTCCAAGGTCCGCGTATGCAAGTTTCGACGATGGGACTGGTGGCCACCGGCGAAGGAATCCTGGGTTCGCCCGAGGTAAGCCTGCCGACGAATTACCAGGTCGTCGATAATCCCTGGGCGGCGCGCCAGGCTGTTCGCGAACAAATCCACTATGGCGCCGATTGGATCAAGTTTCATTCCACTTCGGACTACGAATTCGAGCCAAACGGCGAACTGTTCAGCAACCCCACGTTTACAAAGGAAGAAGTCGATGCCATCGTGGACGAGGCGCATCGCCACGGCAAGAAAGCTGCCTGCCACGCATTCGGGGGAGAAGGCTTGCGCAATTGCGTTGAAGCGGGCGCCGACACCATCGAGCACGCTCTGGACCTCGATGATGCCACTGCCGACATGATGAAGAAGAAGGGGCTGTATCTCGAACTAACGGCGTACCACTACTCTCTTTCCGAATATGCCTTACGGGATGCCAAGCAAACCGGGGGCAAATACAGTCTGGAAGCGATGCGTGAGAAAAGCAGCCGCCTGGCGATTTCGCGCGGCGTGAAGATTTCGTTTGGATCGGGCGTGGGGCCGTTCCCTCACGGGACGCAGGCCGCCGAATTTTCTTATTTGGTTAAATACGGGATGACTCCCGCCCAGGCCATCCAAGCCGCAACGACCGTGGCGGCGGAGATGATGGGCTGGCAGGGCCTCATCGGCTCGATCGAAAAAGGGAAGTTCGCCGACGTCATCGCAGTTTCCGGAGATCCCCTGAGGGACATTACAGAACTCGAGCGCGTAAAATTCGTGATGAAGGGCGGGCAAGTGATTCGGAACGATGTAAAGTGAAGCGTGAGGCGACTCGCGAAGCATGCGAGGCCGAGCGGTTGCACTCTCGTCGCGGGCCACCGCTCATTCCACCGTTCAGCGACTCGCGCGAAGGGCTTGTTCGTGATAGGAAGTAAGAGATATGCGCATATTATTGGTCGAGGACGAGCGTAAAGTCGCGAGTTTCATTGCGAGGGCGCTGCGCGAGAATACCTATGCGGTCGACGTAGCCGAGTCGGGCGAGAAAGCGCTTGAACTTGCTACGGATGCGCCCTACGACGCAATGCTCCTGGATGTACGGCTGCCCGGCATGAGCGGCATCGAAGTCTGTCGCGAACTGCGGCAGAGAGGCGTCGAAGCCCCGGTTCTGATGCTGACGGCCCGCGGCCTTGTCGAGCAGAAAGTTGAGGGCCTCGATGCCGGCGCGGATGATTATCTTACGAAGCCCTTTGTGCTCACGGAACTTCTCGCGCGCGTCCGGGCGCTCGTACGGCGCGGGTTCCACAGCGGCAACGCCCGGCTTCGATA
>DATAIH010000140.1:0-41380 GCA_036262755.1 Candidatus Acidiferrum sp. | reverse complement strand
AGCGGAATGTGCTACGCTCCTCCCGGTAACTCCCGTCGGTGAACCTGGACTGGGTTCGCGTGAAACTGGTTCGACGAGGCTACAAGCCCAAGACTCGAATCTGCCGACGTAAAGCTACAAAGTACGCGAAGCCGCCCGCATCTATGTGGCGGAGTTGTCACCACGCTAGATTCCACGCCAAAGCTCGCCAAGTGCATTTACGGCGTGCGACCGAGCCCGCCTATTTTCTCGATGATTACCGCGCGCACCAGGGCAGTCTAACCGGACGCTTGCCGAGGGCCTTCGAAGAGCATCGTCTTTTCACAGGGCTAGGCGGATACGCCGGGGCTGCTCGCATCACTATCAGCATGAGCAGCAGAGCCCCCTGTACGAATGGTCAGGTTTTCGACAGCAGGTACAGGGAAAAGGTGGCGAAAACTGTGGCGAAAGTGTCAATCGTAGCAACTTATTTGTTATCAGTTGTATACCGCGTATCAAGGCTGGTAAGTCCGGTACTAGTAGCCCCGTTTGGAGCTCAAAATGTGACTTTCGTACCATCGATTTTCCTTCTTAACCCGATGTCTAATGGTACAGGTCAAATAAAGGGAACATGCCCAATCGGGCAGGTTCTTGCATCAAAGGGATGTACGTTCGAGTTCGTGTTTGGAAACCGGGGGTAGGACAGTCCATGAGCACGGGTGGGAGCCAGATCAAGACTAAGCGGGACAAAGACAGGAAGTGGATGTGGTGGCTGCTTGCCAGCATCGCTGCGCTGCAGGTCTATTTCGTGCAAGAACTACTCGCGGCGTTTGCGCTATTTGCCATGGCGTTCATGGCCATTGCCGGAGCCACGGTCAGCGTGTATATGCTGCATCGGGCCTGGGCCGTGACCGTGGACCGGGTTGCGGATAGCCAGCATCCCGCCGTGCTGGCGGTCCGGCATGGCATCTCGAGCGTCGAAGACTTGGCGCGCCGTCCGTTCCGGCGTCCTGGTTCGGAGCAGCCCGCCAATTGAGAAATTGCGTTTCAGAGTCTCAGCCTGAGCACACGCAGAACGGGCACTCTTGCCTCCTTCAGGGGTGACCCGACGCTCTGCAATCAGGGAAACAAAAAAGGCCGGCCGTCTTGAGAAAAGCGGCTGGCCTTTTTCTTTCGGAAAAGCGCCTTCCGGGCTAATGCGTGAAAGGATCATTATCCGGCGCCGGGAGAATTTCCGGATCGTCGGGATCCGCGGAGCCGTTACCGCGCTCCGGACCTTCGCGCAAGGTTTTTCCATTGTCTTTGGTGAGGCTATCCAGAGTCGCTTTTGAATGCTCGTCCACCGCGCTGACCGCCGCGACGAGGCAGGAATAGAGAAACGCCTTCATGCCCTTGCGAAACTGGTCGGTGGAGCGTTCGGCGGCCCGGGCGACCTCCGCTTCGAGAGCCTTACGGCGGGCCTCGCAAGCCTCGCGGTTCTCTGCGTCGAGTGAGGAAAGGGCCGAGGCGGCGCGGTCTTTCGTTTCCGACAGAATGCCATTCAGCTGGGCTGCCGCTTGTCGCTCGATGCTAGCAAGGGTGGAGTTCACTGAGCCCTGCACCAGAGCTTGCGCTTCCGCCGAGCGCGCGTCCAGTTTGAGCAGTGCCTCCTGCAGGGCGGATTGCATGTTCTCGAGAAACCGCTCGTAACGCCTCTCGATCGCGCGCGCGGCAGCGCCGTCAAACTCCGAAGCTGCATGAGCAACCGCTTCGTTGAGGCGCGCCTGCGTCCGCGGCTCCAGGTCGCCGTTCATTTTTGCCACGAACTCCTGACACCGCTCGAGCTCGCGCTTGAGGTCGCGAATACTGGACTGGCGGAACTCGTCGATCGACGCGACGGCGTTACGCACCGCCTCGTCCAATTGCTTTGCCACCGCCGCCTGCACGGCTTTCTCGGCCGCTTGTTGCAGTTTCCCCTGAAGCACGCCGATGAGGCCGTCCGGCGTGATCACCAGCCGCCGCGGCTTGGGAGCTTCGGCGGGCATGGGAGCCTGCGGCTTCGGCGCCACGGGCGAAGGCGAAGGAAAGGTGGCGACTTCGGCCAACTTGTGCTCGGGCTTGGCCGCCGGCGCTTTCCCTTCGCCGGCGTCTTTGTTGATTTCGCGAGTTGCGGGCGATGGCGCCGCGGCGGCGTATGAGGCGGTTGCCGTCGAGGCTTTCGCAGAATTCAACCAGTCCTGCGGCGGCGTAATGATGCCCCAGACGTTCGCAGGATTCTCGAGTTCCACACCGACTTGTTGCAATTCGCGCGCGCTGTGCGACGGGTGAAGCGAGCGCACCCTGGCCCGAACCGCGGGAGGCTTGGGCTCGACGCTCAAGCCCACGACTTGCAGGGTGACCCAGGTCTCTACGCCGCAATCGTGGCGGGAAGGGTAGCGGCAGCCGTGCAGGCTCACGCTGGTCGAAACCGTTCGCTCGACAAACGGCTGGCCGCTGCTATTTTGGCCGAAGACAATCAGTGGGACGGAGCGGTCGATGCGCGTGCTGCGGCGCGATTCGTCCTTAACAAAACCATCAGGGGTTCTCGCAAGAGAGGATTGGCTCACGTCTGCTCCCTGGAAATGCGTTCCGGATTTCCCGTGGTATGCGGAGCGGCTCATTTCACCGGGGAAGTTTCGCCGCCCCTGGATCCTAAGCCGCTAATGCTAGCCGAACCGTGTTTCATTGTCGAATTTTTCCCGCATTCCGCAAATCGCTCCCGAAACGCACGCTTTTGGAGGCGACGAAAGGGGGAGTCTTTGATAGGCTTGCCCCCCACGGAAGGAGGAGAAGCCATGCGCCGTGTTCCTGCTCTTGTTTTGGCGAGCCTGCTGCTTCCCGTTTTCGCCGAGGGCCAAGCGCCGCACCGCATCGCCATCCGCGCCGGCAAGTTGATCGATGGAAAAAGCGACAAGCCGATCGAGAACGCGCTCATTTTGATCGAGGGCGATAAAATCGCGTCGGTGACACCGGGCGGGAGCGCTCCGGCGGGCGCGGAAGTGCTCGAGCTCTCCCGGGCGACCGTGCTTCCCGGGTTCATTGACGTGCACACGCACGTTCTTCTGCAGGGCGACGTGACCGCGGCGGAATACGACGACCAATTATTGAAAGAATCGATCCCCTACCGCGCCATTCTCGCGGCACGCAATGCGCAAATTGCGCTGTCGCACGGATTCACGGCGATGCGCGACCTGGAAACCGAAGGCGCGATGTACGCCGACGTGGATGTGAAGACGGCCATCGCCAAAGAAGAAGTGCCCGGCCCGCGCATGCAAGTGGCCACGCGGGCGATGACACCGACGGGGATGTATCCGCTCCTCGGCTACTCGTGGGAGCTGAAGTTGCCCACGGGCGTCGAGTATGTCGACGGCGTGGACGGCGCACGCAAAGCGGTGCGCGAGCAGGTGATGTACGGCGCGGATTGGATCAAGTATTACTCCGACCGGCGCTACCACTTTGAGGGAGACGGCGTCTTACACAGCATGGTCAACTTCACCGACGAAGAGGCCAACGCGATTGTGGATGAGGCACACCGGCTGGGCAGGAAAGTGGCAGCCCACGCCATTGGCAGCGACGGGATTGCCGCGGCGTTGCGCGCGGGCGTGGACACGGTGGAGCACGGCGACGGCCTGACGGACGCATTGATGGACGAGATGGTGCGGAAGGGAGTCTATTGGGTGCCGACGCTTACCGTGGGCTTGTATGTGGCACCGGGCCGCGGAGGAAACTGGCAGAAGATGGCGGACTTGCAGCGGGAGAATTTTGGTAAGGCCCTCAAGAAAAAAGTGAAAATTGCGCTGGGAACAGATGCCGGTGGCTTCGACTGGAAAAAAGTGAATCAGGCGAAAGAATTTGAATACTACGTGCAATACGGCATGACGCCGATCGAAGCGATTCGCGCCGGCACGTCGACTGCCGCGGAGCTGCTCGGCTGGAGCGACCGAGTGGGAACCGTCGAAGCGGGCAAGTGGGCGGACTTGGTCGCGGTCTCCGGTGACCCGCTGAAGGACATCACCGAGTTGCAGAAGGTTAGATTTGTGATGAAAGGCGGGACCGTCTACAAGAACGAATTGCACTAGCGAACCGCTCATGGTCCGAATGGCATCGGCTATTCTCCCGAGGGAGCCTTGCCCAGTTTATTGCAAGACATAAAGCTTGCTTTGCGCCTGCTCGGAAAAAATCCCGGCTTCGCCGCGGTGGCCATGCTGACCCTTGCGCTCGGAATCGGCGCAAACACCACGATCTTCAGCGTGGTCGATTCGGTGCTTCTCAAGCCGCTCCCGTACCCGGATGCGGATCGCCTGGTGGCGATCAGCGCGGCCTCTTTTCCCAAGTTTACGCAAATTTCCGAGCAGACCCGCACACTGGAAAATGTCGCTGCCTATTATTCGTTTGGCGTGAGCCTGGCGACATCGCGTGAGCCGGAGGCCGTCCGCGGCGTCCACGTCAGCCCGGATTTTTTCCGGGTATTCCGCGTTCACCTGGCTCGCGGCCGCTCCTTTCTACCCGCAGAACAGCAGCCTGGCGGTGCCAACGTCGCCATCCTAAGCGATGGTTTCTGGCACGGCCACTTTGCGGCCGATCCAGACATACTCGGCAAGACCTTGACGCTCGATGGAACGAGCGTCACCGTCGTGGGCGTGCTCCCGGCAACTTTCGAATTTCCCTTTGTATTCCCCGAACCGGATGTGTGGCTGCCGCGGGTGTTTGAGCACCCGTTGCTTAAGTCAGCGCAAGTTCACCTGGGCGCGGGCTACCTGGACGTAATCGGGCGCCTGGCCCCCGGAGTCACGATGGCCGAGACGCAAGCCGAACTCAACACGATTAATGAGCGCTACCGACAACAGTTCAGCACTTTCGCGGACGCAAACAAAGACTCGTTGGCCGTGACCCCGCTCGAAGAAAGCCTGGTCGCGGGGCTGCGACTTTCGCTTTTGGTCTTGCTGGCCGCCGTCGGATTTGTGCTGCTGATTGCGTGCGCAAACGTGGCCAATCTGCTGTTGGCACGAGCCACGGCGCGTGAGAAAGAAATGGCGTTGCGCAAGGCGCTCGGCGCCTCGCCGATGCGCTTGGTGCGGCAGCTGCTCAGTGAAAGCTTGTTGCTCGCGATCCTTGGCGGAGCGCTTGGCGTCGCTATCGCCGCGGCGCTGATGCCCTTGCTTCGCTCCTTCAGCCCCGGCGCGCTGCCCCGTATCAAGGAGGCGCGCATGGATCCGGCGGTCTTGCTGTTCTCGGTGCTCCTTTGCGCGCTGACGGCCATTCTGTTTGGTTTGGCTCCCGCGGTCGAGGGGGCGCGGCGTCAAATTCATGAATCGCTCAAGGAAGGCGTTCGCGGCTCCTCGATCGGTGCCGGCCGCGGCCGCTTGCGCGCTTTGCTGGTGGTTCTCGAAATGGCTACCGCCCTGGTTTTGATCGCGGGTGCCGGCCTGTTGATGAAGAGCTTCGCGCATCTGCTGCAGGTCAACCTCGGTTTTTCTCCGCAGGGGGTCATGACCTTTCTCCTCACCTTGCCGGCTAGCCGCTACGCCCAGCCGGAGCACCAGACGGAGTTCTACGGTCAATTGCTCGAGCGCGTGCGCGCCGTACCCCAAGTGCGATCTGCAGGGTTGGTCAGTTTTTTACCGCTCTCGGGCGGCTACCGGCTTAGTTATTTTTGTTTTGAAGGACAGGTCTGCCGCGGGCTTGGCAAAGATCCGCTGGTCGCTTTCTGGCAAGTCACTCCGGGCTACTTCGAGACCATGCGCACGCCCTTGCTCCGCGGCCGGTTGTTCAGTGAGCGCGACATTTCGGGCGGAGCGCCGGTGGTGATGGTGAATGAAACCGCCGCGCGTCATTACTGGCCGAACGAGGACGCTATCGGAAAACACGTTGCCGGCTCCCGAGACTTGGTCGAGCGCGAAGTGGTTGGCGTTGTTGCCGACGTGAAATTCAGCACGCTTAACGCGAAGAGCGCCGATCAACTGTACATACCTCTCGAACAGATGCCCTACGCCACCATGACGCTGGTGGTGCGCTCGGACGCCGCCCCCGAGCCTTTGGTGAAGGCCATTCGCGGCAAAATCGCGGAGATGGATCCCACCCTGGCCGTCTCCGGAATTCTCAGCATGGACCGCGTCATTCGGACATCGGCGGCTCAGCCCAGGATAACCGCGCAATTCGTCGGCGCCTTTGCCTCCTTCGCTCTTCTGCTCGCCGCGATCGGCATGTACGGCGTGATGGCTTATTCGGTGTCCACGCGCAAACAAGAGATGGGCATCCGCATGTCTTTGGGCGCGAATCGGCGGGATATTCTGAAACTGGTGGTGAGCCAGGGGATGCGCCTCGCACTCTCCGGCCTACTCCTTGGACTTCTGGCTTCGGTGGCCTTGACGCGCCTGCTCGCGAGCCTGCTGTTTGGCGTGCGGGCCGTAGACCCGCTGGTTTTCGGCGGTGCGGCCCTCGTGCTCCTGACCTCCGCGCTGCTGGCCTGCTATCTGCCGGCGCGTCGCGCCACTCAGGTCGATCCCATCGTGGTTCTCAGATTCGAGTAGTTTCCCATCGACTGCCCCATTTGTGGGCCGGGCGATGGTTGTCAGAAAGCTCAGTAGAACGCCACTCCGCCGTCGACGTTGATGGCTTGCCCGACGATGGCGCTGGACTGCTCGGAACATAAAAACAGCGCAACGCCCGCAATTTCCTCCGCGGTTTGCGCGCGGCCTTGCAGCAAGCCTTTCAGGAAGCCTGCCAGTTGCTCTTCCGCGCTGATGCCAAGCCGCTGTGCCAAGTCCGCGCCCAATTCTTTCGACATCCGCGTTTCCGTGACCGGTCCGGGGCAAATCGCGTTCACGCGCACACCCTTGCGAGCCGCCTCCGCCGCGGCAACCCGCGTCAAGCCAAGCATTCCGGCTTTGGCCGCGGCGTAGGCGGAACCCCAGGAATAAGCCGCCTTTGCGGAGAGGCTGGAAATGTTCAGGATCGCTCCCGAGCCGCGGGCGTACATTTCCGGGAGCACCAGCTTCGACAGCAAAAATGCCGCACGCAAGTGCACGGCAATCACTTTGTCGAATTCTGCGAGAGGGTATTCTTCGACAGGGGCCACCGGACCGTAGTGTCCCGCATTGTTCACCAGGATGTCGATGCGGCCGAACTTTTCGCGTGCGGCGGTCACAACCTGCGCGCAGGCAGCCTCTTCCGCCAAATCGGCGCTGGCATATTCGGCTCTCCCGCCGCCTTCCGATATTTCTTTGGCAACTGCGGCAAGTTCCTCCTCTGTGCGCGCCGCGAGGAACACCGCCGCGCCCTGTTTTGCGAACAAATGAGCGATGGCCCGGCCGATTCCACGGCCCGAACCGGTAATCAAAGCAGATTGCTTTTTGAGCAGCATCGGGACAACGAGGATAGAGGGGAAATTCCGCCGAAGCAAGGCAGCCTCCGAGCGGCATTCAAAAGAGCCTTGCCGTGCGGCCCATCCGGTGAGGAAGGCGTACTCGGGTGTTTCCCCGATGGCGTCTCTCACACCCTCGACAACCATGTTAAAAGCAGCTTGAGAACCTTTGGCTTTAGGGCCACAATTTCTTCCTGCCCGCTGCCGCGTGCTTATCCCAGCCGCCAAAATTGACGCAAAGGGAAAGGCCCATGTCGCCATTTCGCGTAGTTCGAGTGCTTCCATTGACGGCCACTCTGCTCATCGGCTGTTCCGCTAAATCCCCGAGCCCGGTTCTTAACGGACCGCCTCCTGGGCCGCCGTCGAGCACGGACGTAGTGACCTATCACTACGACAATCAGCGCACCGGCGAGAACCTGAAAGAGACAACGCTGACGACCAGCAATGTGAATTCGGCAACGTTTGGAAAAGTGGGAGAGTTTGCAGTGGACGGCCAGATCGACGGTCAGGCGCTCTTTCTCAGCCAGCTTGCGATTCCGGGGCAGGGAAACAAAGATGTTTTGTACCTAGCCACGGAAAATGACACGGTCTACGCCGTGGACGCGCAAAGCATCGGCGGCAGTTCCGCCACCATCCTGTGGAAAACCAGCGTCCTTGCGAGTGGAGAATCTCCTGCGACCAGCTTGCCGTGCGGGAATATCACTCCGAGCGGGATCACCGCCACGCCGGTGATAGACCGCGCCCGCAACGCTATTTATGTCGAGGCCATGTCCCAGAATTCCGCGGGAAACATCATCCATCGCCTGCATGCGCTCGACCTGACCAACGGCAGTGAACTGTTTGGCGGCCCGACGACGATAACCGCGACCTATCCCGGCACGGGAGGCAACAGCAGCGGCGGCGTAGTGACCTTCCTTCCCCAGGTTCACCACGAGCGCGCGGCGCTGCTCGAAAGCGGAAGCACCATCTATACCGCATGGTCAGGGCTGTTTGGCGATTGTGGCGCGTATTCGGCTTGGGTGATCGCCTATGATGCCGGTACGCTCGGCGAGACCAGCTCGATCGATCTCGTGCCGAACAATTCCGGGGGTGGCATGTGGATGGGCGGTGGCGGACCGGCTGCAGATGCAGCCGGGAACGTGTATGTAATCAGCGGAAACGGGTTTGGTGATACGCCCGGAACGAACATGAGTTATGGGAATTCCTTCGTTCGCCTTTCTACTGCAGGCGGCCTGAAGGTCGGCGACTACTTCACGCCGTATAACACAAGCTCCGAGGACGCTGCGGACGAGGACTTCGGTTCAGCAGGCCCGTTGCTGCTGCCAGACCTGACCGACGCGAGCAGCACGGTGCGGCATCTGGCCGTGGGCGCGGGCAAGGATGGCAATCTTTACGTTTTGAACCGGGACAACCTGGGCCAGTTCAACTCCACGAAGAACAACATTTACCAGCCGGCAATCCAGCTAAGCACCGGCGAGAATCATTCCTCGCCGGTGTTCTTCAATAACAGTGTTTACCTCTGTCCGACAAACAACGCGTTGAAGGCTTTCCCCGTTTCACAAGCGTTGCTCGGGACCTCGCCATCCTCTGAGAGCGCCCATCTATTCGGTAGTAATGGAGCCGTTGCCAGCATTTCTGCGAATGGCACGTCGCAGGGAATCGTTTGGGCGCTGGACTGGCAAGCGGGAATCTTATTCGCCTACGACGCCGGTGACCTTGCCAAGGAGCTTTACGACTCGAATCAGGCGGCGGGGAACCGAGATCACTTCTCCGCGGTCGGCGGGCATTTCATTACTCCGATGGTCGCAAACGGCAGGGTCTACATCGGCACCAAAAGCAGCGTCGCGGTCTTTGGCTTGCTGTGAAGAAGGTCACCGAAATCTATTTGTGGGTGTTCAGATCTTTCAGAAGATGATGCACCAGGCCATTGATATCGCCCTGGGTCAGTGAGAAGGTGTTGTAGTTCACGGGCTTCTCGCCGACGGCGCGGTAGACCAGGTGCTTGGTCGGCTGTTGAATGAAATCGAAGACAATGGTTCCTGCGCGGAAGCGAATGCGTTCGTAGCCAACCGCCGCTGGCCCCCAGCCCCCCGATTGCCAGCAGCCAAAGGGTCCGCAAACAACACCCGGATAGCCCCCATAAGCGGTGGGAACCGTGACGTTACGGCGTTCGACCGCGAAATGATAGTCCACCAGAAAATCGGCGGACTGGGGATCGCTGATCTGATTGAGTCCCTTGGAGGTCAGCGTCTGCTCGATGGCGGTCTTCACCCGCTGGCGGACGATTTCGTTATCGGCATTGGTGTCGCGCACCACGGTATTGGCGTCGCGCGCCACGGTTTGGTCGCGAGAAATCACGTCCCGCGAGACCACCGGGCGCAAGTCACGATCCTTCGCCGGCTCGGTTGCCGGGCGCCACGCCCAGGTGGCCAGTTTATGAATCGGGACGTCCGGATCACGGGTGATTTGCACGTATTCGTCGCAGCCTGCGAGCAAGAGCCCGCTCAATAGGGCGGAAACCGCGATCAGCGAGGATTTCCTGAGGCCCACGGTCCAATGCGTCATGAGAGCGTCCTCCGAACGGACACTGTTACCACTCTATTGGAACACCGCCGGGGGACAGGAGTTGCGCGTTAAAACGGGTTTTACGCGCCGGTTCAGACCGGCACGGCAATCCCATCTTTGGGTGGGAAAACGATCGGCCAAAACTTGGGATTGCCGGTGGCGAACTCGCAAGCCACGGCGAAATCCCGATCGGCGGTGTCGTCGAAGCGCCGCGAACGACTCTTCGTCTTGCCGTCGGATTGCGGGGAATCTTCCCGAGATGCTTCCTTAAGCGTAGTAGGAAGCCAGCATGGACCGGCCTCGTAGGGGGAGGTAATCGCCCGATTGGCAGATTCGCGCAAACTTCCAAACGAGCGACGCGTCAAGCCACCCGCACGCCGCTTCCTGGTGGAGGATTTCCAGTGCTTCCTCCGTTGTAAGCGCTTCCCGGTAGGAGCGGTCGTGGACGAGCGCATCGTAGACTTCGGCAACGTGCAGAATGCGGGCCTTCACCGGGATTTCCTCGGCGCGGAGGCCGTCGGGATACCCCGTGCCGTCCATCCGCTCGTGATGGTGCCGAATGATCGGAAGGATGGGCCGGAGCAATTTGAGGGGTGCACAGATTTGTTCTCCGATGAGGGGGTGCTGCCGGATGATTTCAGTCTCCTGCGGATTCAGGCGTCCCGGCTTGAAGAGAATGCTTTCCGGCACTGCCACCTTCCCGACGTCGTGAAGCAGACCGCCCAGCCGCAACTCCTTCAAGTCTTCCTCGGTCATACCCAGGCTCTCACCCAGCTGCACGGCGTAGTCCGCGATGCGGTCAGAGTGTCCGTGCATTAGAGAATGCTTCGCTTCGATGCTGCGCGCCAGAGCGAGAATCACGCGCTTACCCGTTTCATCGATGTAGCTCTTCAGCCGCAGGAGCGATTGGATGCGGCCCAGCCAGTCCCACAACGAGGAAGCCGGGCCCCAGAAGTCCGCCGCACCCGCTTCGCGTCCTTGCTCCAGTTCTCCTGGAGTCGGTGCCGCGGAAACCAAAACCACCGGGGTTAGGCGATTGAGGGGATCCTCTCTCAGACGCCGGCAAAGCTCAAAACTGCGAATCCGCGGAAGATGATCGTGGAGCAAGACCAGATCGGGTTGCAGCTGAAGGCAGAGTCGCCGTGCGGACTCCGCGTTTTCCGCCGTGAAAACGTTGTGCTTTTGGTTTTCCAGGAACGCTTTCCAATTTTCCCGTTCCGCCGATGCCACGTCCACAAGCAAAATCGTCGGGTTCATGCGCCCCTGCCTCTAGCCATTTTTTCGCTTTTGCCGGAGGTCGGACTTCGATGGAAATCCCGGCCCGCTACACAGGGGCTTCGAACCTCCGAGTTATTAGGGACTAGGAGATCTGAGGTGCTCGGCTTGGGCTGGGTTGTGCTTCTGAGCGGCCAAAAGGAGCACGGTTGTAAGTGTCCTAGATTTCGCGCGTTGCACATCGGGCCGCAGAAAGGCCCGCGGTCGCCGGGCGGAGTAAATTGCGCAGAGCCGGTAAAGTTTACTTGGAAGGAGCGGGGCTTTGGCGCTTTTTCGACAAGTATTCGCCGTGCCGTCCGGAATGGTTCGCAAAATCATTAACTTTCGTCGAGTGGAGCATTTCGGGGTCGCCGGCGGCGGGCAATTCCGGCACCGCGAACCGGATGCGCTCCGGCGAACTGCTGAGGTATGATAAAGTGCTTGGCGTTACGTTAGACTAAGGTGACCATGCAGAACACGAGAAATGGGAAAGTGCTGCTCCGCGTGAGGCCCCGCGGCTTTTGCGCCGGGGTCGTGCGCGCCGTGGACATCGTGGAATTGGCGCTCGAAGCCTATGGCTCTCCGGTCTATGTCCACCACGAAATCGTTCACAATACTTACGTCGTCGAGCAGTTACGCCGCCGCGGCGCCATTTTTGTCGAAGCCATCGAGGAAGTCCCGCACGGCGCGGTGTTGGTTTTCAGCGCCCACGGCGTGCCCCCGACCGTCCGCGACGAAGCCAAAGCGCGCGAGCTGAAAGTCATCGATGCCACCTGCCCGCTAGTGACCAAAGTTCACTTGGAAGCCCTGAAATTCGCCCGCGAGAAGCGCACCATTATCCTGATCGGCCACAGAGACCATCAAGAAATCATCGGGACTTCCGGCGAAGCCCCCGACCGCACTCTGGTGGTGGACTCCGTCGCGGCCGTGGATGCGCTGGAAGTCGAGGACCCGCAAAGGCTCTCCTTCCTCACGCAGACGACCCTGAGTCTTTACGACACGCAGGAAATCGTAGCGCGTCTGCGCCAGAGATTTCCCGCCATTCAGGGGCCGGCCAGCGATGACATCTGTTATGCCACGCAAAACCGCCAGGAGGCCGTCGAACAGGTGGCCAAAGACGTGGATCTCATCCTGGTGGTCGGGTCTCCGAACAGCTCGAACTCCAACCGCCTCGTGGAAGTGGCGCAGCGCAGCGGCGTCCCGGCAAAACTGATCGATTCGGCGTCTGACATCGATATGCGCTGGCTTGAAGGCGTTTCACGCGTGGGAGTGACGGCCGGCGCTTCCGCGCCGGAAGTTCTTGTCGAGCAGGTCAGTCAGCGCTTGGCGGAGCTCGGCTTTACCGATCAGCGCGACTTGGATCTGATCCGCGAGGACGTCCGGTTCATCTTGCCCCCGGAATTGGCGACCATCGCGCCGGCGCCGCGCCGCTGAGAGTTTTGTTGTCGACCGTTCCGGCGGGAACGCCGCCGAGGGCCGAGCGGTCGGGAGTTTTTCCGTCCCGGTCGCGGAAACAGCGGCGCGCGGCGGATAGCTGGAGGACCAGGAGCCTAACTTGGCGCTCAAGATCGTCCGTCAGAGGAACAAGATTGCCTTGATTGGCGCGCCTTCGAGCGCCGCAGCCTTCTCCCTCGGCAGCGAGAAAGCCCCTGCGGCATTGCGTGCCGCCGGGCTTGTGGAGCGGCTGCAGACCGCGGGTTACGAGGTCATCGATCACGGCGACTGTGCGCCACGCCTTTTTGCCGACGACGAGGACCATCGCCGCGCCCGCAATCTCTCCGAAATCGTCGCCGGGCTCAACGACCTGAAGCTGCGCGCCGAATTGGCCGTGAAAAGCGGCGCCTTGGTGTTGGTCCTTGGCGGCGATTGCGCGCAGGCCATCGGCCTGCTGGCCGGCGCGCGCCGCTACTATCATCACCTGCATCTTCTCTGGGTCGATCGCGATGCCGACCTGAACACTCCCGCTTCCACGCCCTCCGGACGGATTGACGGCATGGTTGTAGCGCACATTCTCGGGAAAGGCGCGCCTGAACTGGTTCGCTTTTGGGGAGAGCCGCCGCTCGTGCGCGAGCCGGACGTGACCCTTTTCGGTCTCGAAAGACTCGATCCTCCGGAGCAGGAATATTTGGCCAAATCTCCCATCCGCCACAGCTATGCGGGAGACATTCAATTCAAAGGCGGCACGCGCGCCGCGCAGGAAGCGCTAGCCCACATGCACGCCGACGCGCACGACTTTGTGCTCCATTTGGACGTGGACGTCGTGGCGCAGGAAGATTTTCCGGCTGTCAATGTTCCCGGCGGTGGCGGATTGCGTTTCGAAGAGGTGCACCTCGCGCTCCTCGAATTCGCCAAGCACAAAAACCTGTTGGGGCTTGACGTCGCTCAGTACAATCCGGACAAAGATCCGGACTCGAGCGGCGCAAGGAGACTCGTCGACCTCCTCGCCGAGGTGCTCGCCGCGCGCCTGCAAGCCTCGGAAACGCCGGCGACGGAACCTTCCGGCGCGACCGAAGTTTCGTCCTCGGAATCAACCGCCTAGATTTTTTTCAAAGATAAATTCTGGCGTTCTCGGCGCGCTTCTCTCGACCGCCGCCCTCAGTCGGCGCCCTTCAAGATGAACCCAAAGAATGGTCTGGGAACTTAGGAAGCCGCCTGCGCGCGCTTGCGCGCATGACGCGCCAACCCGAGAAACGACAGGTTCAGGCCCGCGGTCGCCACATACTGTTCCAGTTCTTCCGGCGGCAGGTGTTCGCCAATTTCCGCGCGCATCGCGGCCATGAAGGAATCCATTGCCCCCGAATCGCTTTTGGCCGTTTGAAGGATTTTCTCCGTCGTTTGCATCCAGCGGTGCAGCCGCTCGCGGAATTCGGCGATGTGCGCGGCGGGATTTTCGGAAAATCCAAAATGCGTCAAGAACAGACGCTTTGGCTTGCGCTCCAGAATCGTAGCGAAGGAGGAATCCCAGAGCCGCAAGTCGATATCCGGCGGAGGCGTGGCCGGCATCACGTAAGAGTGCCCTTCGATGCGTACCCCGGTCGTGTCGCCCACGAAGGCGACGCCCTCGACATTGTCGAAATAGCTCACGTGGTGCGAGGCGTGGCCGGGGGTGTAGGCCACCTCGATTTTGCGCGAGCCGAGCGTGATCGTCTCTCCGCCATCGAGGATTCGCAGATTCGATTCGGCTACGGGCAGCGCTTCTCCGAAGAGCTCCTCGAGATTGTCCGGCCAGAGCCGAGCCGCGCTTGCCAGCAGCTTCGCCGGATCCATCATGTGCGGCGCGCCGAGTTTGTGGACGTACACGGCCAGCCGCGGATTTTCCTTTACGAGCGCGCCGCTCGAGCCGGCGTGGTCCAGGTGAATGTGGGTCAGCAAGATCGCGTCCAGGTCGTTCACCGAAACGCCGTGCGCGCGAAGCTCTTTCCGCAGGGTATCGAGCGTGGATCCGGGGCCCGGATCCACAATCGCGCGATGGCCGTCCGATTCCAGCAAGGCCGTGGCGATCGAACGCGGCCTTCCCATCCAATGGTCGTCGAGTGTGGTGATCTTGTGCATCGGAGTCCGCGGAAGTAGTGTAGCGCAGGACGAGCTAAATGCGCTGTCGCGGCGTGGGCAACTACGCATTTACTCTCGCGTTCGAATCAGGGATTATGCTTCGCGAACCTTGCGAAACAGAAGCACCGAAGGAGGAGATGCTTATGTCTCGGCGCGCTACGATTCTGATCACGGTTCTGCTTACCGCTTTTTACGCCAAGTCGCTCTGCTCCGAGGAGCAGGGCGCCGCGGCCACCCGCCAAACCGAAGCCGACGAGTACACGCGCTACGAATTGCTCGCTCCGGATAGTGGAAGTTTCAAGATTTCTTACGAGGTTTCCGCCGCCACTCCCGGCGCAACGGTTTTTTTCAATCCCATCCGCAAGGGCAGCCTCGCGAGCGACGAGGCGGTTTACGACGCCATGACCGGCGAACCGCTGCGCTTTGAAGTGGTCACCGGAGCGGAAGCCCGCCGCGATCCGCTGATGGCGGATGCCGATGCTGCCGAAAGCTTCATTAAAATCCATCTTGCCCGCGCCGTCCCGCCCGAGGGACGCGGCCGCCTCCTGGTCCTCAAAACCTATAAAGACCCGAAGAGCTACTACCGCGAAGGCGACGCGATCGTTTTCAATCGCGGCCTCGGCATCAAGCGCAACAGCGTCATTCTGCCTGCGGGATACCAACTGGTGAGCTCGAACGTTCCCTCGCAGGTTTTGTCCGAGCCCGATGGCCGCATCGCCATCAGCTTCATGAACCCTAGCGCTGGCGAAGCGCCGCTGGTGCTCCGCGCAAAGCCCGGGGCCGAAACCGGTCCTGCGGCGGCGCCGCGCCCGCCGACCGAATCGCGCAGTTGGGAAGCGCCGTTCCGCGGAGAGACCGAGCGGCAGCGCCTCGCCGAACGCGCCCTGCAGAATCGCGAAATCGTGTACTTCCTCGAGCAACCCGAAACGCACGCGTTCAGCCTCTATCACGACTACACCGAGTCGCACCCGGGCGTGGATAAATACCTGAACGTGGTTCGCGAAGGCAGCACGGTTTCCGACCCCTCGGCCTACGTCCTCGATACCGGAGAGAAATTGCCCACGCACGTCGTCACCGGTGCGGAACTTTCGGCGGAGAAAATCGACCCGGGCGAGCCAGTCAAGGCGGAGACGCAAATCGTGCTGATTTCCTTTCCACCGGTGAAGAAGGGCCAGTCCCTGCGCTTGCGGATTTCCGAGTCCTACACCGCCCCGGTCAGCTACCGGCTCGACGGGGATGAATTGGTTTTCGATCGCAGCTTCGGCCGCACCCGCAACGCCGTCGTGCTCCCGGCCGGATGGTACCTGACAGCCAGCGCCACGCCGGCCACGGTCTCGCAACTGCCCGACGGCCGCATTCGCCTGGACTTTTGGAATGGCCGCCCGGATTCTGTGGACGTCCTGATCAAAGCGAAACGGCGAACCGCCCCATCGAGCAAACCGCTCTGAGCCGGGACTCTCACCGGCCGGCCAATTCCTTTTGACGTCCAGAGTGGTCGACGTTCCGGTGATACAAAATCGTTTGCATAACATGGTTATTGTGGAATAGGCTGTCCCCGGTGTGTCCTGTTTAATTGCTGTTTTTTTCCTACATCAAGGGAAGATTCGTGCGCGGTGGGCGCGAGTTGACAGGGGGGAGCTGCAACACCTCCAAATTGTCTGTCTCCCCGAGCACCGCTTCACTGCGGGCACGCGAATCAAGCGGGATGCCAGAATGATTTCTAGGAGGAACAGATGCGCAATTGGTGTCTAGCATCGGCGTTGAGCGTTCTTCTGGCGTCGCCTCTGTACGCGCAACAGAAAGCCGCGGGAGCCCCCGATGATACCTCTGGCCCAAGCGAAGCTGCCGCGGCGAAATCTTCCGGCGGAACGGGCAACGCGGTCGCGACCGATCAACTGTCCTTCTCCAAAGATATCTTGGCGCTTCCTGCCATCCCTCGGCCAAAGCCTCTTCCCAAGCCCCAAGCGGCGCACGCGAAGGACACGCGCGCACCGGGCCAGCTCGTGCCTCGCTATGAGATCAGTGGCATGTATTTTTACATCAACGCGGCGCCCGGCAGCCCCTTCTCCAATTTCGGCAATCAGGGCGGCGGCGCCTCGTTCACTTACAACGCCTCGCGATGGCTCGGTCTAACCGCCGAACTCGGAGGATACAAATTCAGCCGCAACCTCTTTCCTCTTACGGGAAGCAGCGCTTCGGTCGACGGAAGCATGGTCAGCTACCTTTTTGGCCCGCGGCTCAACTGGCGCAAATTCGACTACTTCGTGCCGTTCGCCCACTTCCTGCTGGGCGGCGCACACAGCGGCAGCGAGATGACCGGGACGACGAATCAGAGCGCCTTCGCCCTGGCCGCCGGAGGCGGCGTGGACATGGTCCTGAAGAGGTATCTGGCTTGGCGCGTCGCCCAGCTCGATTACCTCATGACCAACTTCTCGGGTCCCGCCCTCGGTGGCAACGGGCGCCAAGACGATTTCCGGGTCGGCACGGGCTTGGTGTTTCGTTTGGGAATTCCCAGCCCGCCGCCTCCGGCGAATCATCCGCCGGTGGCGGCCTGCTCTGTGAATCCAACCTCCATTTATGTGGGATCAGGTGAGGCGGTTGCCGTGCACGTTAACGCAAGCGATCCCGACAACGACCCGCTAACTTACAGCTACTCGGCTACTGGCGGCGCGGTCGAAGGTAACGGCGCGGACGCGCGCTGGAATTCCACGGGCGTCGGCGTCGGCTCCTACACCGTGAACGTAAAGGTGGATGACGGAAGGGGCGGCACGGCTTCCTGCAGTGCGGACATCAAAGTGGTCGAGAGGCCGAACCGCCCGCCATCGGCGAGCCTCTCGATCGAGCGCAGCCCGATCCTCCCCGGTGAGCACACCGGAATCACCTGTAATGGCAGCGACCCGGACAACGATCCGCTGACCTATAGTTACACCGCCTCCGGCGGGCGAATCACGGGCAGCGGCTCGAACGTGCAATTTGATGCAACCGGCGTCGCACCCGGAACTTACACGGTGAAGTGCACTGTCGACGACGGCCGCGGCGGGACTGCCGACGCTTCCGGCAACGTCGAGGTCAAGGAACCTCCGCAGGTCCATGAACTCGAGGTCAAGCTGGCGTTGCACAGCATCTTCTTCCCGACGTCGCAGCCCACCGAGGCCAAGCCCACGGGCGGACTGCTGGCCAGCCAGGCTGCCACCCTCGACGCTCTGGCCGGCGATTATCTGCAGTATTTGAAATTCCGCCCGGCGGCCCGTCTGACCCTCGAAGGTCACGCCGATTCTCGCGGGGCAAGAGAATACAACATGAGGCTCTCCGAACGGCGCGTAGAACGCGCCCGGAGTTACCTCGTCGAGAAAGGCGTGCCTGCAGACCATCTCGAGGTCAAAGCCTTCGGCTTTGAGAAAAACATGACCACCGAGGAAGTCAAGAGGCTGCTTGATGAGGACAGCGAGCTGTCTGCGGCGGAAAGGCAGAAGCTCATCAAGAATATCGTAACCGTCCGCATGGCCAACAATCGCCGCGTGGATGTGACCCTCAGCACGACTGGCCAGCAGTCCGTTCGCCGCTTCCCCTTTAATGCCAAGGACGCTTTGACGCTGCTCAGCAGAGGCGGCCGAGAACCAGCTGCGGCGAACAAGCCGGCTGGCAAAGCGAAGACCGCGGCGCCCAAAAAACCAGCCACACCGTAAAAGGGTAGAAGCCTGGCGCTTTCGCATAGGCAAAACACGAACAACGGACTGTTTCGCGAGAAGCTCGCGGAGCCGGTTTTCCTTCCCGCTGGGGCGCTCAAGAAACGCGGCCGGCATTAGTGAGCGGGCGCTACGAGGGAGCCGTTCCGGTAGGTCTCGAAAAACCCGAGCACGCGTCGCTTGAACTCTTCCGGGTAAAACCCCAGCGCGGCGGTGTGGTAGGCGTTGGGCACCACCCACAGTTGCTTAGGCCCGCTGGCAGCCTGGTAAATCATCTGTGAGTGCCGGCAAGGCAGGGCCACGTCCTCTTCATCGCAGATCAAAAGTACCGGAAAAGCACGAGATGCCACCGCCTTCACCGGCGAAACCTCCGCTAGCGGAATGCCGGTGAGCCTTTCTCCGCGATACATGAGCGTCCACGCGAAGGGCGACAGCAGCGTCTTCCCGAGCCGCGGATATTTGCGCAGCCCGGCATAGTCGTAAGCGGCCTCGCGAAGATTGGCGAACGAAGCTTCCGCCACCACCGCTTCGATGCGTGGATCGCTCGCGGCGGATTCGAGCGCAATACCCGCGCCCATGGATTCACCCAGGGCGAAAATATGCCGAGGTGGCGGCAAGGGGTTTCGAGCGCCGCGGTACCGGGTCGAGAGACAACGCTGCTCCGCCTCATGAATCAGCGCGTCGATGACCGCGCGCGTGTCGTGGCGTTCGAGCCAGCCGTAGGTGGCCGTAGTGCCTTCGCTCGCGCCGTGGGCCCGCGCGTCCATCATCACCACGCCATACCCCGCGCGCAGCAGCACTTCCGCCTGGCCGGTAACGCCGACGCGGTTGTCCGCCACGCCATGAAACAGCAGCACCCACGAGAGGTTGCGATTCGGAGGCGTGACCTTCCAGCCGCGCAGCAGCACACCGTCCGGCGCGCGCACGTCGAATGGCTCGAGGTCCGCATGGGTGAGGGCGAAGGAAGCATCGGCTTCGCGAATCAGGTCGGGAGTAAGCTCGCGCCGGATGGGATGCAGATACGCGGGCGCCACCAGCCACCCCGCCACCGCCGCCAACACCGGCGGCAGGAGCAGCAGAATCAGCATGATACGAATGATTTGTCTACGCATGGGTGTCGGCACCGGGCGGCGGATTCGAAGCCTTCAGAGGAAGATACGCATAGAAGGGGCGGCGAGTTCGCGTTCGCGTGGCGGACCATAAGGAAAGATTTTGGCGCGCGGTTCTCCGAACTCGACTGGGCGGAGAACAGGATTGCGCGTACCTGCCAAGAGCCCGTATCGTCCGCCAAGCTGCAGGGCTTTGTAGGGACGGTAGGGGCGCGGTAGGCTTTCCCTGGAGGGAACTGAGCGGCGCGACTTGAAGCTGAGGGCCGAAAGCAAACGGGAGCAAGAACATGAAACTGGCGGCGGGGCAAATTCGGCTGGCGGCGACCGACCTGGGCAATCACCTGGCGTGCCGCCACTTGACGACGCTGGACCTCGAAGTCGCTCGGGGGAAGCGGACGGAACCCGATTGGGCCGCGCCGGATCTGGCGGTGATTCGGGAGCGCGGCGAGCGGCACGAGCGCGAATTTTTGGCGCATTTGTCGGCCCAGGGACTAACCGTCGATAACCTCGGCCACATCCCCTACGCGGAAGAGCAACGGCTGCTTCGGGAAACACTCGAGCGGATGGAAGCCGGCGCGGACGTGATTGCGCAAGGCGCCCTCGCCGACGGCGAATGGTTTGGGCGGCCCGATGTTTTGCGGCGCGTGGCGGCGCCGAGCAAGCGCTGGGCGTGGTCGTACGAAGTGGCGGACACCAAGCTGGCAAAGGAGACCAAGGCAGGGACGATTCTGCAACTCTCGCTGTATTCGGAGCTGCTCGGGAAAATTCAGGGGACGATGCCGGAGTTTCTGTGGGTGATACCGCCGGGGGAAGGGTTTGCGGGCGAAAAATATCGCGTGTCCGAGTATGCCGCGTATTACCGCTACGTGAAGGGGAGACTGGTCGAGGCGGTCCGCTCGGCGCGCGAGCTTCGGGACGGAGCGCTCCGAGGTGCGGGCGGCGGGGGTTCTCACAAGGCGGTCCCCGGCAAGGCGGGGCAGTATGTGCTCGAGTTTGCGAGGGAAGCGGACGCCCTCGAGGCCACCTATCCGGAGCCGGTCGAGCACTGCCACATCTGTAAGTGGTTTCGCGAATGCGATGCACGAAGGCGCGCGGACGATCATTTGTCGCTGGTGGCGGACCTCCGGCGGCAGCAGCAGGAACAATTTGTGGCGTGGAACGTGGGAACCATGGCGAAGCTCGCGGCCCTGCCGATTCCACTCAAGGAGAAACCGAGACACGGAGCGAAGGAAGCCTATGTGCGCATGCGCGAGCAGGCCCGTGTGCAGGTGGAAGGGCGCACAACGAACAAGCTGGTGCACGAGTTGCTTCTGCCGGTCGCCGAAGGGACGGGATTGTGCCGGTTGCCCGAGCCGTCCGAGGGCGATGTGTTTATGGACTTCGAGGGTGACCCCTTTGTGGGCGACGAGGGCCTGCAATATTTGTTTGGGTTCGCGGCGCCCGATGCCCGCGGCGAATTGGTTTACGAGAAGCGCTGGGCGTTCGATCGCGACGAGGAAAAAAAAGGATTTGAGTGGCTTGTGGATGAAATCATGCGAAGGCGCGCGGCCGATCCGAAGATGCACGTGTATCACTTCGGCGCGTACGAGCCAGGCACGATGAAGCGCTTGATGGGCATGCACGCGACCCGCGAAGACGAAATCGACCGCATGCTGCGCGCTGGCATGCTGGTGGATTTGCATCAAGCGTTCAAGCAGGGCGTCCGGGCCGGCGTGGAAGAGTATTCGCTAAAGAAACTTGAAGCGTTTTACGGATTCCATCGCGAGACGCCCCTGGAGAAATCGCGGGGTGCGATGCGCTATGTCGAGCACCGGCTAGAGTTGGGCTGGGGAGACGAGGCCTTGCCGGAGGAAATCCGCAAAGTGATGGAGGGCTACAACCGTGAGGATTGCGTCTCGACCGCGAAGCTGCGCGAGTGGCTGGAGGTTCAGCGGAAGACGTTGGTAGGGAGCGGAACGGAAGTCCCGCGATTTATGGACCGAGGGGAAGCGCCGTCGGAAGAACTGGACGAAAGGCAGAGACGCGTTGCGGCGTTAGTTGAAAGACTGACAGAGGGGGTTCCGGCGGACCTCGCGGCGCGCACGAACGAGCAGCAGGCACGGTGGCTGCTCGGGCAACTGCAGGACTGGCACCGGCGAGAGGACAAGGCAGCGTATTGGGAAGGCTACCGGCTGGCCGATCTGGACGATGCCGATCTCTTGGAAGACAGGGCGGGATTAGCGGGCTTGCGGTTTTTGCAACGTTTGCGGCTGGATCGCAAGATTCCTGTGGATCGCTATAGCTTCGAAAAGCAGGAGACCGAAGCGCGCGCCGAGAAGGAATTGTACTCCAAGGGCGAGAAGTTCGGGACGGTGGTCGAAATCGATCCGGTCGAACGCACGGTCGACATCAAGAAAACGAAAAAAAGCGGGGAGATGCATCCGGCTGCGGTGTACGTGTGGGACCGACCGCTTAGCGTGAAAGAGCATGCCGAGGCGCTTTTCCGGATCGGCGAGTGGGTGGCGGTAAACGGCATCGAGGCAGCCGGGCGATATCGCGCCGGGCGAGACTTGCTGTTGCGGAAGGGCCCGCGGCTCGAGGGGGGCGAAACGCTTGAACCGCGTGCCGGGGAGAGTCCGAAAGCCACGGCGTGCCGGATCGTATCAGCCCTGAAGGATTCGGTGTTTGCCATACAAGGGCCACCGGGCGCGGGAAAAACGTTCACCGGCGCGCGGATGATCTGCGAACTCGTGAAACAGGGCAAGAAGATTGGCGTGACGGCGCTGAGCCACAAAGTGATTCGGAAGCTGCTCGAGCAAGTGGTGGATGCGGCGAAAGAAGCCGGGCAGTCGGGTGTGCGCTGCCTGGAGCGGTGCGACGACGAAGAATCGACCGAGGACGTGGCCATCGCCAAGAAAAACGAAGAGGCCTGGGAGGCGCTGGAGTCCGGGAAGGCCAACGTCGTGGGCGGGACGTCGTGGATGTGGGCGCCGGAGGCCGCTTTTGAGGCAGTGGACGTGCTGTTCATCGACGAAGCGGGGCAAATGGGGCTGGCGGACGTGCTTGCCGTATCGCAGGCGGCGAAGAGCCTGGTGTTGATCGGCGATCCACAGCAGTTGGAGCGGCCGCTCAAGGGCAGCCATCCCGATGGAGCGGAGAAATCCGCGCTGGAGCACCTGCTCGGCGAACACAAAACGATTCCCGAGGACATGGGGTTTCTGCTGCCGAGAACTTGGAGGTTGCATCCGAAGATTTGCAACTTCACGTCGGAACTTTTTTATGAAGGGCGATTGCAATCGGAGCTACTGACGGAGGACCGCGTGCTCGAAGGTCATCCGTGGCTGAAGGGCGCAGGCTTGTGGTTTGTGCCGGTCGAGCATGAAGGAAACCGGAACTCCTCGGCCGAGGAAGTAGAACTGGTGGCCCGCATTGTGAAGGGCTTGCTGAGACCGGAAGTGAAATGGTTTTCGAGCGCGGGCAAGCCGCGGCGGCTGAAGGAAGAAGACATTCTGATTGTTGCGCCGTATAACGCACAGGTCGCGGATTTGTGGACGCGGTTGCCGAACATGAAGATTGGGACCGTGGACAAATTTCAGGGCCAGGAAGAAGCCGTGGTGATTTATTCGATGACCACGTCGTCTCCGGAAGACGCGCCGCGCGGAATGGAGTTTCTGTACAGCCTGAACCGGCTGAATGTGGCGACGTCGCGGGCGAAGACCGCCGTGATTGTTGTGGGGAATCCGCGGCTGTTTGAACCCGAGTGCCGCACTCCGCGGCAGATGCAGCTGGCCAATGCGCTGTGCCGTTACCGGGAAATGGCCGGTGTGAGGGATGCTTCTACGATTTAGTGGGCAGTATCGAAAGCACATCAGGATCTGGACGAATCCGAAAAACTGTCGCGCCGGCAACCTTCGGGATGTCCCTCGTGAGTCGCAGACGAAGGAAGAATGTTCGGGAAAGAGCGGATGTACAGGATGGTTTACATCAGGAATTCAGCAGGGACTCCGCAATGCCCGGGCAACCGGCCAAGGCTAGCGCCCCGGGCAGCGTCTTCGGAGAAAGGGCCGCTCGATCGAGGATTCCGGCGCACCTCGTCGGAACGAGAGTGCGCCAAGAAAGTTTCTCGTGAGGCCTGGAAAGTCAGCCTGCCCGTCAGTTTGAAAGCTTGTTGCCCTGAGAAGTCAAGGCCACGACGCGCCGCTCGGCGTCGCTAAGCCGAGAGGGATCGCAGGTATCCGAACCTTCGAGGCATTGCTGAAGATCCCGGTTGTGCGTTTCGCGGGCAACGTTTTGCTGTTCATCGCTGCTCAACAGCGCGTGGTTGCAGTCGCCCATCCCTTCCAGGCAGTTCTCGAGGTTGTTGTAGTGGTCGGCTTCGGCTATTTGATGTTTCTGATCGGCACTGAGTTGTGAATCGTCGCATATCCCGGTTCCGTCCAGACAGCTCTGGAAGTTACGGCCGCGGGCGATTTGCGCCACGTGCTGGTGCTGCTTGTCACTCAAAAGGCTGATATCGCACTCGCCGACGCCCTCTACGCAGCTCTCGAAGTTTTGAACGCGATGGGCGCGGGCAACCTCTTGTTGCTGTTCCGCAGTCAGTTGCTTTTTGTCGCAGTCGGAAAATCCCTGGAAGCAGTCCATAAGATTGTTTTCCTGCGCGGCGCTGCGGACGGCTTGCTTTTCCTGCGGATTCAAATGGGCATAATCGCAGGACGAAAAACCCTGCAAACAGTTGTCGAGATTCTCCGCATGGGGTGAGGCAATCTTTTGCGGCGCGGCCTGTAAAGCGGTACAGCCTGCGGCCAGCGCGATGGAGAAAACCCATGGGCGTATTCTCATAGCGTACCCTCCAGACGTTAGTCCCCTTTGGACAACTACGCGGTCTCTAAGCCGGCGGGTTATCCAATGCTGTGGGTCATCCAATAGAAATAGACGCCGAATCGGGCGCTAGGGTTATCCCGCCGGCGGCAGATATATCGCAACACGATACAAATCCGGGTGGGCACGCGAGGGTGCGAAGGGCTTAGGACCGGAATAAAGTGGCGGGCACACGCGTGAGCGCCGCTCGGCGAGCGGATCGTCCCGGCTGCGGCGGGGTTTGAACGGAAGAAGGATTCCTCGTCCCGAGCGGGCCGCGGCTCGCGCCCTCATCGGGCATTCACTCGCCTCGGGCTCCTCGGAAATGACCGTCAGCGAACGGTGACGACCAGGGACTGGGTTTTGCTGCCCCCGGAGGCGCCGGTAATGGTGAGTGTGTAAGTGGTGGTCTTGGCGGGAGTAACCTCGACACAGCGGGAATAGGAAGGCCAGACGGGACTGCTTTGCGGCTCGAGCGTAACCGTTTTGGCGTTGGCGACACCGTAGCAAAGCTGGACGGATTGACCGCGGCGAATCTCGCCGGGGGTGGCGTAGAAAGTTTGGATGGCGAGCTCCTTCCCCCCCATTTGTTCAAGCGTGGCGAGGTCCTCCTCACGCTGCTTTTCCGTGCGCTCTTCTCTGACTCGTTGTTCAAAGGCACGGTTTTGCCACCAGCGGAGAAAGAAAATCCCGCCGACGATGAGCGCAACCACGGCGACAAGGCTCCAGGAGTAAAACGAAGGAGTCTTGAACAGGGATTTGGAAGGCGGATCGGGTTGCGGGAACAAGTTGTCGCTCCTGGAGGACCGGGGCCAATAGAAAAAATAGCGCGGAACGGGCGGGTATGCAAAGCAAGCTGCGAAAAAATCGCTGAGGCTTATTTAATCCCAATCACCATGGAATCGGGACCCACAAGATGCTCGACGCGCGTTTCGCGGAAGCCAGCCTCTTTCATCCAGCCGCTGCAGTCGGCTCCGGTGTAGTCGAATCCGGCGGGGGTCTCGATGAGCATGTTCAGGCTCATCAGCAAACCAAACGCATTCTCCGACCGGTCGTCGTCGATGATGCTTTCGTAGACGATGAGCGCGCCTCCGGCAGGAACTGCTTCGAAGGCTTTGCGAATGAGCATCTTCTTTTCTTCGAGACTCCAATCGTGGAGGACGTGCCCCATCATGACCACGTCGCCTGTTGGTAAAGGATCGTCGAAAAAACTCCCCGGTCGAAATTGCACCCGAGAGGAAAGGCCCTGAGCCGCAGCGTAGTCTTCGAAGATCGGGCCGACCTGGGGAAGGTCGAAGCCAATTCCTGAAATGTGCGGGTGGGCCAGAGCGATTTGCATGATCAGATCGCCCTGGGCCGTGCCGACATCCACAACCGTTTTGTAATTGCTCCAGGGGAAGCGAGCGGCAATGATGGCATTGGCGGTTTTGCTGAGACCCGTCATGGCTTTGAGAAACCCCTTGAGCCTTTCCGGGTCGGCATACAGGGCGACGAAGAAATGGGGTCCGCCGGACCGAGCCTCGTTCTGGGGCTCTCCGGTCCGCAAGGCGGCGGTGAGATGGTGCCAGAAGGGATAGAGGCGTTGGTTGGCCATCTCGAGCACCCCGCCGACGTAGGAAGGCTTGCGCTTATCGAGAAAGAAATCGGCGGAGGGCGTATTGCCATACAGATTGTCGCGGCGTTCCAGGAAGCCGAGGGCCACCAGGGCATCGAAGAAGTCGCGCGCCGAGCGGGGATGCAATCCGAGCCTTCCGCGCAGGGACTCGAGATCTTCCGGGTGTTTAGCAAGTTCGGTGAACAACTCCATTTCAACCGCGCTCAATAGAACCTTGGAGGCCCAGAAGCCCAGACCAATCTGCAGAATCAGATCCATTCGCGGTTCGTTCATCGCCGAGAGTCCTTTCAAGAGAGCGCGGAAATGCCGCACGTGGGGCGGATGCATCTTAAGGAGCCCGCCGACCAGCAGTCAAACTGGGCCGCGCCGCCCCTGCGGAACTCTAACTAAACGAATCATTCGTCGAGGGTAGCCGCGGAAGCGATGGTGAATTTTGCCGAGGCGCCCGGCGGGGGAGGCTGGCCGGGGCCGGAGACAGGCTGGCCGCCGCCGATCCATACTTCGACAGGGCCGGGGACGAGACGGCGAACGCCGTGGTCGTCAACGAGGCTCAAGTCGCGGTCTTGCAAAGTGAAGGTAACCGTTTGCGAAGCGGATGCCGCGAGATGGATTCGCTCGAAGCCGACGAGCGCGCGAATCGGCGCGCCATCCACCCCAGGATGCGAGAGATAGAGCTCGACAACTTCGTCCCCGGCAACGGAGCTCGAATTCGTGACCACAGCCGAAACCGTAACGACAGCGCCGGGCGACACCTGGCCCGGGGTGATCTTTGCGTCCGAGTAGTTGAACGAAGAGAAGCTCAAGCCGTAGCCGAAAGGATAGAGCGGCTGCTCGGTGAAATAGCGATAGGTGCGGCCATTCATGCCGTAACTGGTGAAGGGCGGCAGTTGCGCAACGGATTTGTAGAACGTGACCGGCAAACGGCCGGCGGGATTGTAGTCGCCGGAGAGCACGTCGGCGACCGCGGTGCCGCCTTCTTCGCCCGGATACCAGGCTTCCAGGATGGCGGCGGCGTGCTCCTGAGCCCAGTTGAGAGCTATGGCGCTGCCGCTCGTGAGAACGACGATGAGCGGCTTTTTGGTAACGGAGAGAGCTTCTAGAAGTTCCTGCTGAGGACGCGGAAGGTCGAGGTCGAGGCGGTCGCCGCCGAAAAACCCGGGATCGCTACTCTCGGATTCTTCGCCTTCGAGCTGCGCGGTCAGCCCCACAACCGCAACGACGAGGTCCGCTTTGCGGGCGGCGTCGACGGCTTCCCCGGTGAGGTTGGGCGGGAGCCAGAGAAGACGCGCGGTGGATTCCCAGGAATGATGAAAATACTCCATACGAATGGAATAGGGATGACCGGCCTCGAGATGAACGAGCGTGGTCATGGTGCGAGCGCCGTGAGGATTCCAGTCGTCAACGATTTTCCTACCGTCGAGAAAAAGGCGCGAGCCGCCGTCCGTCTGGACACCCAGGCGATAGTCGCCGCCGACAGGGGGAACGAGCACACCGGACCACCGAACGGAGTAATTCTGCGCAGGCACGCCGCGACCCGGCGAAATATTGTTCCATTCGAAGTTGATGAAAGGATCGACGCGCTTCAGAGCCGGATCGCCGGACAAATTAGCGTTTGCGAAATATTCCGCCCCGAGTCCGGGAAGACCTTCGGTTTCCCTACAAGCCGTGTCTGCGGGCAGCGAACGGGTCGCTCGCTTTGTCGGGTCCGCGACTCCACCCGTACAGAGAAAGGAAGGGGCAAGCGTGACCGCGCTGGTTTCGGTGAGGGGGGCCCCGATGGCGGTGGTGATCCTGGCATTACGGAAGCGCTTGCGAATGCCGTCAAGAATGGTGGTGTAGGCGGAGGGCGTGCCATTGTAGTTGCCCAGCAGAACCGGCAGGGAATCGGCACCGGGGCCCACGACCGCGATGGATTTGACCGACGATTTCAGCGGCAGGATGTTGCGCTCGTTTTTCAGCAGGACGATGGATTTGCGCGCAGCTTCGAGCGCCAGCAGCCGGTGAGCGGACGTGTCATTGTCGGCGAGAGTAAGCTTCGACCACGGGACCATTTCGGGCGGGTCGAACATGCCCAGGCGGAATCGCGCCTCAAACAAACGCTTCACAGCGCGGTCGACATCGGCGGAGGAGAGCAGCCGATTCGCAACGGCAAGGGGCAGTGCCTCGTATTCCCGGCCGCAGCTCAAGTCGGTTCCCGCCTTAACCGCGAGGGCATCCGCCTGTTCCAAACTAAGAACGTATCCGTGGCCCTGATGAATGTCGCCGATGGCCCCGCAATCGGAGACGACGTAGCCCCGGAAGCCCCACTTGTTGCGCAACGTGTCCAGCAGGGGAAGATTCGCGCATGCCGGTTCACC
The DNA here is from genome assembly GCA_036262755.1 of Candidatus Acidiferrum sp. Classification (GTDB taxonomy): domain Bacteria; phylum Acidobacteriota; class Terriglobia; order Acidiferrales; family UBA7541; genus Acidiferrum. Next base: position 13,067 of record DATAIH010000140.1, on the reverse strand, counting down.
GCGCACGGCGTTGTAGGCACACATGACGGAATCGGCGTGGCCTTCCGCGATTGTGGCGCGAAACGCGGGGGCGTAGGTATCCGCGAAATCGTACGGGGAAACGGGCACATCGAAGCGATGACGCAAGGTTTCCGGGCCGCTGTGCACGGCAAAATGCTTCGGTGTTGAAACCGTTTTCAGATACTTGGGATCGTCGCCCTGCAGACCGGTGACGAAAGCTACCGCAATGCGACTTGTGAGAAAAGGATCTTCACCGTAGGTTTCCTGCCCGCGTCCCCAGCGAGGATCGCGAAAGATATTGATGTTGGGCGACCAGAAGGTCAGGCCGAAATAGCGGCCGGTATTTCCGTGCTGGATCGCGTCGTTGTACTTGGCGCGAGCTTCGGTGGAAATGACGTCGGCGATGCGATGAACAAGGGCGGTGTCCCAGGCGGCAGCGAGGCCGATGGCTTGCGGGAAAACCGTAGCATGTCCGGCGCGCGCGACACCGTGCAAGCCTTCGTTCCACCAATTGTAAGCGGGAACTTCGAGCCGCGGGATGGCCTGGGCGACGTCTTGCATTTGAGAAGCTTTTTCGTCGAGCGTCATCCGGGAGACCAGGTCGTCGACGCGCTGGCCGACGGGAAGACTCGCGTCCAAATAGGGCGGGCGCGGAGTCCCGGGCGATGAGGTGGCGTTTGAAGCGGATTGCGCCGCCAAGTGAGACGCGCCAACAAGAAGCAAAAACGAAGCGGGAAGGATGCGCAACATTTTACTAGGGAGCATGGCCGGAATTTTCCCGCAACACGCGACCAGAGTCCAGAGAGTTTCTACACGGCCATGCTGTTGGCGGACTTGGGACCGGAAGGGGCGGACAATGGTTCGTTCAAGGACGGGTGGAGCTTCAGCGGGTCACGTGTCTTTTTGCAAGTGTTGGAGCTGAACGGCCACGGCTCCATAGGTTTCCAAGAATTTCAGGAGCTCAAAGTCCACCCATTCCAAGCCATTTTTGGGGGGCAGCAGGCCGAGAATCACGATGACCCCGATAACTTCGCGGTCCAGCTTGAGAGGCACACAGACGGTCAGATTCTCCTCGCAAGGTAGGAGGGGCGCCGCGGGCATGCGATGCCGGAATTGACTCGCCCCTTCATGCGCCGCGCGCCCCACTAGCCCCGCCCCCAGCGTGAACTGCCGCAGAATTTCTTGGCCCACTCCGGTTGACCACACCGGCGAGAAAGTTTGCTGCGTTGCGCGATACAGAAAAATGGCCGCTTCTTCGGATCCGATGAGATCCCCGATGATTTCCCCAATGGCCTCGAAGACTTGGCCCTGCTCCACAGCCTGAATCAGCCGCGTGCTTGTGGCATGGAGGCGCTCCAGAAGAAAATGGTGACGCTCAAGTTGTTCGCGCAGGGAAAGCTGTCGCGCCCGAAGGCGCAGTGCATCGAAAGACATGCGGCGCACTTCCGTGGCCGAACCTTCCTGGCCCGGCGTTCCCGGACGCTGCTCTTTCTCACCTTTGCCGGTCATGCTCGTGTCGTCGCCTCCCGAATGTCTCAACTGTGCGATGCCAGCCTCATTCGCCGAGATCGGCTTTCAAAAGATCCAGAAGCTCGGTGTCCTTGCCTGGTTTCGTCAGATAATCGCTCGCGTCGCTTTCCTAACCTCGCCGAACAAACTGCTCTTCACCAAACGGCAATTCCGCATTGCCTGCGAACTCATGGTTTTCCTCCGTGCCTCGAAGGCAAAGAGCCGCTCGAGGGTCAGGTGCTCAAAGCGGGGTCATCCAGTACTTGCCGCACTCGCCTTGACAGGATCTCTCGCGTGAAAGGCTTTTCGAGGAGCGTCACACCGCTGGCCAGAATTCCTGCCTGCACGATGCCGTCATTGGGGTAGCCCGACATGTACAACACCCGCGTTCCCGGACGAAGTTGCATCATTTGCTCGACCAGCGACTTGCCGCCCATTCGCGGCATGACCACGTCGGTCAGCAACAGATCAATCCCTCCAAGGTACGAGCGAGCGATGCGCAGGGCCTCGTGGCCGTTGGCCGCTTCCAGAACGGTGTACCCGCCGGCCGTGAGGAACTCCTTTGTCAATGTGCGAAGAGGCTCGGCGTCCTCCACAACGAGTATGGTTTCCGTGCCTTTGGCGATCTCCGCGCCCCGCCGGCCGGCGCGCCCGTCCGTTAGGGGGCTGACCACGCGCGGCAGATACACCTTGAAGGTGGTGCCTCTGCCTTCTTCGCTGTAGACCCAGATATAGCCGCCGCTTTGTTTGACAATCCCGTAAACGGTGGCCAACCCCAACCCCGTGCCCTTGCCGAGTTCCTTGGTTGTGTAAAACGGTTCGAAGATGTGACTCTGTGTCTCCTCATTCATGCCACAGCCGGTGTCGGTCATGGCCAGGAGCACATACTTTCCCGCGGGAACATGAGAAATCCTGGAATGGTGATCATCGTCCAGATCGAGATTGCTGGTCTCGATGGTGAGCTTCCCGCCTTCCGGCATGGCGTCCCTGGCATTGAGCACCAGGTTGATGATGACCTGCTCGACCTGAACCGGGTCGACCAGCACGCGACCTAGTGACGGATCTAATGCCGTATAGAACTCGATGTGCTCGTCAATCAATCTCTCGAGCAGCTTCTCCGTTTCCACTACGATGGCGTTCAGATCTACAACCTGAGGATGAAACACCTGGCGGCGGCTGAAGGCCAGCAGTTGGCGTGTCAACGCGGCCGCGCTGTCCGCCGCTTTGCGGATTTGCGTCACACTCCGGAAGGCGGGATCGGCGGGCTCGAGCGCTTCCATCAAAAGCTCGATGTGCCCACTGATCACACAGAGCAGGTTATTGAAATCGTGCGCCAAGCCGCCGGAAAGCCTCCCGATGGCTTCCAGCTTCTGGGACTGCCGAACCATGTTTTCCAACTGCCGCCGATCGGTGACGTCGCGCGCGGTTCCCTGTATGCAGTCTTTCTTTTCATCGGAGCGGAGAAGACGTGCGCTGGCTTCCAGGAGCACTTTGCGCCCATCTTTCCGCAACATGGCAATCTCAATGTGGCGGAGGGGTTCCTGGCTCGTGATGCGGCGCATCATTGACTTGCACAAGGCGGCGTGCTCCGGCGCGACGAGGCTCTTGATGTTTTTTTGCACGGCCTCATCCCGGCGCCAGCCCATCACCTCCTCGCCGGCTTTGTTCACGGAAGTGATTCTGCCGTCCAGATCCAGGGTGAACAGGATGTCTTTCGAGTTTTCGAACCAATCTTCGAAGCGCCGCTCCCATTGGCGTAAGGAGCTTTCCGTGCGTTTCCGCTGAATGAGATGGCGCAGGGTTCTTTGCAACAAACTGTCGTTCAGCGTTTCTCGAAGCAGGTAATCATCGGCTCCGGCTTGAACCGCCCGCCTTCCCAGGAGCTTCTGATTCTCTGGCACGAAAACCAGGAAAGCGACGCCGTCGTTTTTTTTTGCAGGCCTCCTTCAAGAACGCGAGGTGGCCCTCGCCTGCCGGGGGGTTCCACACAATCGCGTCGAGCCCGCCGGCGGAAATCTGCGGCTCCGCCGACTGCCAGCTTCCCGCCTTACGAACCGCAAAATCAGCGTCCTCGGCGTCTCGCAACATTTCGACGAACCGCTGGTGCGAAGATTGGTCGCCGATAAACAAAACTTGATACTCATGCGACAACATAGCTCCGTCTTTGCTTCCCCCAGCCTGTCGTTCTTGAAGAGTTGGCTGGCCTCGAAAGGCATTTGGCCGCCTTCCCTTCATGCGAAAGCGGAGTTTCCCGGGAAAAGCCTGCGAACCTCCTCCATGAGTTTTGTCGGCATTTGGCCCTTTTCCACCAGCCCGTCCGCTCCCGCTCGCAGGCACTCGTCTTTTAGCGACAAACCGCTGAGCTGAGTGATGATAACGATGCGAAGATCGGGAAAAAGCCTGCGCAGCTCCGTCGAGGCCTCGAATCCATTGAGGCGCGGCATGCTCAGATCGGTAAGCACCAGCTCGGGGCGTAAGCGCATGGCTTTTTGCACCAGCTGTAAGCCGTCCGAAGCGGTGGCGACAATCTCGAACAGCCCCTCCAGCTCCAGATACCTGCAAATGCCAGCCAGGGCCGTTGCCGAATCATCGGCCACGAGAACGCGAATAGGGCGATTGCTGGGTTTCACCGGCACGGCCTCCGTACGCCAGAAGGACAGACTTGTAATGCGCCTGTAACAAAAGGATGCACGCCTGGACAGTGGTTGGAAATTCGGCTGATTCCCTAGGGGTTTACCTGTAGAACTTGCCGGCGAGCAGCGGCGGTGTGTGACCCTTTAAACCTGGATGATCTTGTTCTTCACCGCGTAGTGGACCAGTTCGGTGACGGAGTGGAAATTCAGCTTGAGCATGATGTTGGCGCGGTGGGTTTCTGCGGTCTTTACGCTTATCTTGAGGTAGCTAGCGATTTCTTTGTTGCTTTTTCCCTCGGCAAGCAGTTGCAGGATTTCCCGCTCTCGCGGCGTCAATCGACGCGCCGGGCGCTCGCCCTCCGCAACATCCGGCAGAGCTCGACTGGAGACCGCCGCCGAAACACGAGAGGACAAATACGGTTTGTGCTTGCGCAGCGCTTCGACCGCAGCAAGCAGATTTCTGTCCGCGTCGTCTTTCAAAATGTACCCGCGCGCTCCCGCATCCAAGACCCCTTGGATCATCTGTTCCGAGTCGTGCATGGTGAGAATGAGGACTTCCGTTTCCGGAGACACTTTGCGAATCTGGCGGGTAGCCTCGACGCCGTTCAAAAGAGGCATGGCAATGTCCAGCACGGCCACGTCCGGGCGAAACTCATTGGCCTTTTCCACCGCCTCGCGGCCGTTCGCCGCTTCCGCGCAGACCCGCCATCCGGTTCTGGACTCCAGCAGCGCCCGGAGCCCCGTTCTAACGACATGATGGTCATCCGCCACGAGAATGCGAAGGGGTGGCATGAGTTCCCTCAACGATTAAAGGGATTGTAGCGCGAACCGTTGTGCCCGAAGAACCGGATTCGACCTCCAGCGTGCCTCCGAGCTGCGCCATGCGCTCGCGCATCCCCAGGATTCCTACCCCGAGGCGCGAGGCCTTTGGGTCATTCCCGCGATCGGCTTGCGGCATGGCGGCAATGCCACAACCCTGATCACCGATTTCGAGCTGAGCCAAGCATGGCTTGGCGTGCAGGCGAATCTTTCCCGTCGCGCTCCCCGAATGTTTCTGAATATTCGCAAGGCTCTCCTGCACGATCCGGAAAAATGCCGTTTCTACTTCTTGCGGCATCCTCGGGAAATCGGGTTGGATATCGATCTGCAATCGAATCCCGCTTCGTTCGCTGAATCCCTGTGCATACTCCTTCAGTGCGGATACCAGGCCCAACTCGTCAAGCACGGGGGGATGCAAGAGGTAGGAAAGCGTGCGAATCTCGCGCGACATTTCCCGCAATACCCCTCGAGCTTCCGCCAGGGCGTGACGCGCTTTCTTGTCCAGTGGCAGGGACGATCGCGCAACCTGCGCAAGGTCTAGATTGACGGCCATCACGCTTTGCGCCAGGCTGTCGTGCAGCTCACGCCCCAATCTCCGGCGCTCCTCGTCCTGCAGACGGAGCAAGCGCGCGGAGAGGTGGTGGAGCGCCTCTTCGGTTTCCTTGCGCTGGGTGATGTCGCTGAAGGCCGCGACCAGCCTTTCCAGTCGGCCTTCCCTGCTGAAAAGGGGAACAACTTCTCCGAGTATCCACAATATTTCCTTTGACCCCGGGCGCTGCCAGCCCATCACTGCGTCGCATACAGGTTGCCCGGTTGCTATCGCCCGCGTCGCTGGACGAATCGCAAAAGGCATCTCCGTTCCGTCTTCGCGAAGGACCACTAGTCCCAGTTCCTCGGAAGTTTTTCCCAGTACCTGTTCGAGCGACAGCCTAAAGATCTTGAGCGCGGCGGGGTTGGCGAACAATATCTCTGCCTTGGGGCCCAGCAACACCACGCCGACGTGGAAGCTGTCCACCAGCGTACGAAAGCGCTCTTCGCTGTCTCGTAACTCTTCCTCGGCTTTTTTTCGCTTCGTGATATCGCTGATGGAGAGAATGACGTTAGTCACTTCTCCTTGCTGGTTCAGGTGCGGCACCGCGTCGACCAAGGTCCAAAAAGTCTCTGACGATTGCTCGCGGCGCCAGCCCACCACCTCGCCTCGAAGAGGCCGCTTCAAGGCAATGGCTCGCGGTCCGGGCCGGTCCGGAAAAGGCATCTCCGTTCCGTCTTCGCGAATCGCGGTCATTTCGAAACAAGAACTGGCCCGGCCAAGAACTTGCTCGTCGGCTAAGCCAAAAATTCCGAGGGCCGCCCGGTTGGCGAAGAGCGTCTCCGCCTCCCGCCCGAGAAGGACAATCCCGACGTGCAGATCCTGTACCAGGGTCCGGAAGCGGGCCTCGCTCACGCGCAAAGCTTCTTCGGCGCGTCGGCGGTCGGTCACGTCTCGCGCCATTCCCAATATCGCCGGCCTGCCTTCGAGTTGCACTCGGGCCGCCGAAAGTTGCACCATCCGAATGTCTCCCGCCTTGGTCTTCAGCAGAAACTCTTCTTCTTTTACTTCCGCCCCCATTTGCATCTTCACGAAGAATCCCGCACGCTGCTCATCATTAACCCAAAGTTTCAAATCTCCCGCGGACTTGCCCAGCACCTCTTCCCGCGCGTAGCCGGTGATGCGCAAAAAGCTGTCATTCACAGCCAGGAATCGGCCTTCGGGGATTAAGCTGATGCTGATGGCGTCCAAACCGGATTGGAATGCGGTAGCAAACATCTTGGCCGACTGCTGCAGGGCGGCCTCCGCCCTGCGCAAGTTGTCGGCGACGCGCAGTTGTTTTTCGTTGCTCAAAACCAGGCGGGCGGTGGAAACGAAAAAGGATGCGGTGATCGCCCCCCAGGCCAGCGTGGCCTGTTCGTGTGCGATTCGCCAGCTCATCAACAGGACCAGGAGCGGCATGCCAACCGGCAACACGCGCGTGAAAATCGCAGCGCTGCCCGGAGAAGAGTTTTCCTCCGCAGTGGCCTCCTTCATTTTCCATGGCGAGGCGAATGCCGTCACGAATAGATAGGGAAGGCACCAGGCCACGTCATACCAATTCGCTCTGGCCGTCCTCACCGGCCAACTGAGCAGATAGCTAAGCGACCCTCCGGCGGTCAGAAGAAAAAACAGCGACACCCGGCCGAATAGTGCTTTTACGGGCTTGGACCGGGTGGTTTGCCGGCGAATCAGGAAGGCCGCCGCAAGTGCCAGATCGCGGTACATTTGCAGCCAAATTTCCTTGAGGACCATCTGCGGCCCCTGGGCTCCCCACCGCGAGGTGAGGTAGAAAAAATACAAATAAGCTGTGAGCGCAACGATTCCCAGTTGCGCAAAGTCGAGAATGGTCTCCCACGCGATGCCCCCCAATTCCTCGACGGGCCGAGGCAGCAGCATGATCAGGGCAGGAATCACCCACAGGAGGAATACGATGTCCGAAAGCCAGGGCTTTGCGAAGGGCGTGTGCGCGAGGTTTTCATAGTAGCTTTCAATAACCTGAGCGCAAACGACGAGAATCAGCGAAACCGTAAACAACCGCCAGAGTCGGCGCAAATACCCGGAGGAACGCCTGGTGGCCAGAAAGGAGGAGACCGCGGCCCATGCCGCGATGGCCGTTTGCAAAAGATCCGAGACGAGTTGGCTATTGGCCCCGGCGCCGGCTCCGAGGACGACGAAGACAAGCAACGCGCTGAGCAAGCATGCAATGGCGAGGGCGAAGCGGGCAAACTTGCCGGAGGATAGCAAGGGCGACCTCGGAAATCTAAGCGTAGTCTATTGATTCCCCGCCAGTTAGACAACGTCCCAGTTTTTTTGCCCGCGGCGGAATGAGTGCGTCCGAGCGGTCCTGCCCCTCCCTCGCCGTTCATCGTGACACCCACCGCCGTTTCCCGTTCCGATACTTCCACTTTGCCGGAGAGCCCGATGGATAGCCATTGCTAGCGGACTGGTTTGCCGCAAAGCGCCGAGACAGGCTACAATGGCAATGAGAAAAGTTTAGGAGGACTGGGTAGTGCTCACGATTCGCTTGTCTCGGATTGGCAAGAAGAAGAAGCCCTTTTACCGCGTGGTGGTCATTGAGAGAACTCGGCCACGCGATGGCCGCGTCAAAGAAGCGGTGGGAACTTATGATCCGCTAAAAAAGCCCGCGGAAATCAAGCTGGATGCCGAGCGCATCAAGTATTGGATTGGCCTGGGCGCACAGCCCAGCGATACCGTGCGCAGTTTTCTACGTCAGCAGAAAATCGCGTAAACGCACATCCCAGCTCCTTTGAAAACGGTTTCTCGAGGGCGCGGTAAGTTGCCGCTGGAAATTAGCTCAAGCGGAGTTGCCCAAATGAAGGAGCTGGTCGAAGCAATCGCCAGGGCCCTGGTAGACCATCCCGAGGACGTCGAAGTGAAGTCCGTCGAGGGGTCGCAGGTGACCGTGTTGGAGTTGCGCGTGCACCCCGAGGACTTGGGAAAGGTCATTGGCCGCCAGGGCCGGACGGCCAAGGCGGTGCGGACTCTGCTCGGCGCGGCGGGGATGAAGCTAAAGAAGCGCTTCACGCTTGAGATTCTCGAAGACTGATGCTTTCGCGGGCCGGACGCTTTTCGCTTTAAACTTCCATTGCCGGTACAAATTCCACGCTGGGTTCTGGTGGCGCGCATCCTTCGCGCGCGAGGCAATAAGGGCGAAGTCGCCGCTGAAATCCTTACCGATTTTCCCGAACGGCTTACAAAATTGCAGGAGATTTTCTTGGGGGATCCCCAGGGCCGGGGCGAGCCGCAGTGCGCGAAGTTAAACTCCTGCTGGCTGAGCCAGAATCATCGCGGCCAGGTGGTTTTTCATATGGAAGGGGTGAATTCGATTTCTGCTGCGGAGAAGCTCCGCGGATACGAAGTGCTCCTTCCGCTCGAACAACGCGTAAACCTGCCGGCAGGTCAGTATTTCGTTTCGGACCTCATCGGCTGCAGCGTATTTGAAACGGCAGCAAACCCGCCGGTCCTGGTCTCTTCGCCGTGCTCCATGGCGGAAGCCCCCGCTTTTCTGGGCACCGTCAGCGACGTCCAGTTTCCCGGCGAGGAAATGGCCGGAACGCCGCTGCTCGAAGTGAATACGGCAGAAGGCGAGCTACTGATTCCCCTGGCGGAAGATATCTGCACGAAAATCGATCCACCCGCCCGTCGCATCGACGTGGTTTTGCCGGATGGGCTCCGCGAACTGAATTGAGAGTCAGCGATTCCGTTGCTTGGCGCCGCCATGCATAATCCTAAGCACGGTGGAGTGGCCATGCGCTTCGATCTCATCACCATCTTTCCGGAGTTTTTTGACGGACCTCTCGACCACGGCATCGTCCGCCGGGCGCGCGAAGCCGGGCTTATTCACGTGCATGTTCAGGATCTCCGAGAGTTCACGAAGGACCGCCACCGCACCGTGGACGACCGGCCCTTCGGCGGCGGCGAAGGCATGGTGCTGAAGCCGGAGCCGCTGTTTGAAGCCGTCGAGTCTCTGTTGGGCCGCAGCGTGGGCGAGGCGTCCAAGCAAAGTGCGCTGGATCGCGGCCAGGCGGTTGTGCTGATGTCTGCGGCAGGAAAACTCTTCGACCAGGAGATGGCGCGAAGGTACGCCAGGCTCGAACGTATCATCCTGATTTGCGGGCGCTATGAAGGAGTGGACGAACGCGTGGCCGAGCACCTCGCGACCGAGGAAGTTTCTATAGGCGACTTTGTCTTGAGCGGCGGGGAGTTGCCGGCCATGCTCGTCGTGGATGCTGTAACCAGGCTTCTTCCGGGGGCCCTCGGTAACGAAGCGTCCTCGCAGAACGAGTCGTTTGGTGAGTTCCGGGCCGGCACTAAAGAATACTCGCTTCCGAATGCGCAGCCGGCTGCGCCCACGCAAACAGAGACGGGCAAGACCAGGAGCCCCGCGAATCGCAAATCCCGCGAGCTGCGTCGCGCACTGCTGGATTTCCCGCATTACACCCGCCCCGCGGACTACCGCGGATGGAGGGTCCCGGAAACTCTGATCGGCGGGAACCACGCGGAAGTCGCCAAATGGCGCCGCGAGAAGGCCTTGGAAAAAACGCGCCGCAATCGTCCCGATTTGCTGCCGGAGCAGGAACCATGACACCACCTGGCACTTGGGCATGCTAGCGAAGGCCGACGCTCGGGCGCGTTGGGTTGGCGCGCGCGTAGAAAGCAAGGGTGCGCATGAGAGCGACAAAGGCTCCGAAAGATGGTGAATCGAACCCCTGAGAGTAAGGCAATCGAATAGAAGGTATTGCGGTCCAAAACAGCGCATGAGAGAGTGTTTAGGTCCGGCGGTCGCGATTGTCGAGCCGCACAATCGTTATCGGCATCGGTCGCCTACGGCGGGCTCCGGAGGTTCTTCGGTATAGCGTGAATCAAGAAACCCACGAATCTTCGAGGCCGCTCCGCAGAGCGGCTTTTTTCTTGGCGGGCGGCGGCGAGCGAAAACGTGAGGCCCCATGGGAAATAACCACAAGGATGGCGCGCTCGATAAACCCATCGCCATTTATTACGAGCATCCGGACTGGTTTCGGCCGCTATTTCAACAACTTGACGAGCGCGGCGCAAATTGGCTAAAGATCGACGCACGCCATCATTACTACGACGCAGCCTCTCCGGAGCGTGAGTATTCGCTGCTCTTCAATCGCATGAGCCCGTCGGCCTGGCAGCGCGGCCTGGCTCACGGAATCTTCTACACCCTGAATTATCTGGCGCACCTTGAAGCCAAGGGTGTGCGTGTAGTGAACGGCTATCGCTGTTTCGCTCACGAGACTTCCAAAGCGCTCCAGCTCAGCAACCTCGAAAAACTCGGTTTGCCGTATCCGAAGGCCCGCATCATCAATCATCCTTCGCAGGCGCTTGCGGTCGCCGAAGCTATCGGCTATCCGGTGGTGCTGAAACCGAATATCGGCGGGAGCGGCGCGGGAATCGAGCGTTTCAATTCTCCCGATCAATTGCGCGAGGCGGTCGAAGCCAATCGCCTTTACTTTGGCATCGATTCCACCGCGCTGGTGCAGGAAGCCTTTACCGCGCGCGGCGGAATCATCACGCGCGTCGAAGTCCTTGGCGGCAAATACCTCTACGCCATCCAGATTCACACCACCGGTGAGAGCTTTAACCTATGCCCCGCGGACATTTGCCAGAACACTCGCGGCGAAGAGCTGACGCGCATCGCCTGCCCTGTGGACGCGCCGAAAAGCGGCATGAAAGTCGAAGGCTACGAGCCACCCCGGCAGGTTATCGAAGACGTCGAACGCATCGTCGAACTTGCGGGAGTCGAGGTTGGCGGCATCGAATACGTTTTCGACGAGCGCACCGGCAGGCAGCTTTATTACGATGTGAACGCGCTTTCGAATTTCGTCGCTGATCCTGTGCGCGTGGTGGGCTTCAATCCCTACGCGCGGCTCGCCGATTTCTTGATTGCGGAGGCGCAGCACCACAAGTCAAGGCAAGCGGGGCGCGTCGTGGTCACCGGAGGCCCGCGATGAGGTATGGATACTGGCTCCCCGTTTTTGGCGGGTGGCTGCGTAACGTGGAAAACGAAAATATGCAGGCAACCTGGGCTTACGTAAAGCGCCTGGCACAGCGCAGCGAGCAGATCGGCTTCGACGTTACGCTCATCGCCGAGCTCAATCTGAACGACATCAAGGGCGTGGAAGCGGGCTCCCTCGACGCATGGTCTACCGCGGCGGCGCTGGCGGCGGTCACCGAACGCCTCGAACTCATGGTCGCGGTGCGGCCTACTTTTCATCTGCCAGCTCTTCTGGCCAAGCAGGCAGCCAACATCGATCACATCAGCAACGGCCGGCTCACCCTAAACGTGGTCTCCTCGTGGTGGTCGGACGAAGCGCGCAAATACGGCGTGGCCTTCGAACAGCACGACGATCGCTATGCCCGCACGGGCGAATGGCTCGAGGTTCTCGATGGCGTGTGGAAGCAGGATCATTTCTCGTTTTCCGGAAAGTATTATCGCGTCGAGGACAACGTCCTCGAGCCCAAGCCGGTGGCCAAGCCCCGCCCCACGCTCTACGCCGGGGGCGAGTCCCCTGCTGCCAAAGACCTCATCGCCGCAAAGTGCGACGCCTACTTGATGCACGGAGACCCGCCGGAACGCGTGCGCGAAAAAATCGCGGACCTCGGCGAACGACGCGCCCGCCATCATCTGCCGCCGCTGAAATTCGGCGTTGCCGGGTACGCCATCGTCCGAGAAACGGAGCGCCAGGCCCAGGACGAACTCCGGCGCATCAGCGACGTGCGGCAGTCGGCGGCGGGGTACGCGAACTACCAGCAATGGCTTGCGGGCACGCAACTCGAGCAGCGCGTTTCCCTGGAAGATTACTCGGTCTCGAATCGCGGCTTGCGCTCCGGCCTCGTGGGCACCCCCGAACACGTCGCCGAGCGCCTCGCCGAGTTCGAGGCTGCCGGCGTCGACCTGGTGCTACTCCAATTCAGCCCGCAGTTCGAGGAAATGGAGCGTTTCGCGGAAACGATCATTCGCAGAAATTCCTCGGTGACTACTTCCGCATCGTAGATAACTCCGGAGAAAGCTTCCGTGGACCAATCAGCTTGGCGAGGGGGCCCCGCGTCTGACGCGAAAGGCCTGCATCGAGGCATTATCTCCATCGAAACAAAAGGACTTAGAGTTCAGGCAAATGCACTAGGTAAATCGCGAACACTTGGCTATAATCGATGTTTACCCTAGAATCCGCGGGCCCCGCCTGAGTGGGTCTAAAAGGAAGCACGAACATGAACCCGGCAATTCGTAAATTGCATGAAGCGCAACTGCGTAAAGACCTGCCCGAATTCCGCGCCGGCGACACCGTCCGCGTGAACGTCCGCCTCAAGGAAGGCGAAGGGGAGAAGGAAAAAGAACGTCTCCAGGCTTTTGAGGGCGTGGTTATCTCGAAGAAGGGCCGGGCCTCTAGCGCCACTTTCACCGTGCGTAGAGTCAGTTTCGGCGTAGGCATCGAGCGTATCTTCCCCCTGCACTCGCCGACGATCAGCTCCATCGAGGTGGTGGGCAAAGG
>DATAIH010000139.1:0-3396 GCA_036262755.1 Candidatus Acidiferrum sp. | reverse complement strand
CGAAAGAACCTCCAGCATCTCCTCGCCGTATTCGCCGCGGTAAGCCGCGGGATAGAGGTACAGCATCAGCCGGTAGAGCGCTAGCATGGACTAGGTCACCTTCGACGCTACGCGCAGCGCGCCCAAGCGCGCTAGATGCCTCAACCGGCTCACTTCGATTTGCAGGTTCCGGCGCCCTTCATCGGTCAACCGGTAGGCTTGTCTTCCCCGTGAGCGGTCTTGTTCCTTGAATCGCTCGATCCACTTGTCTTCGAGCAGGCGTCCGAGCGCCCCGTACAAAGTGCCGGTGCTCAGCCGCACCCGCCCGTTGCTGATCCTCTCGGCGTCCTGAAGGATGGCGTAACCGTGCCGGGGTTGCTCGGCAAGGCTGAGCAGGATCAACAGCACCGGCTCGCTGAGCTCCATATATCCTCCGACGACATGTCGTCATACGCCATATGCGCTGATGCTTAGACGCCGATCCGGGCGAAAAGGTTCCCCCGGGGGAACCACAGACGCGGGTAACTCCACGTCTCGAGACACGTTCAAAGGCTTTGCGTTTTTGCCGCCGCCTTAGGCTTAATTGGAGATAGCTTGAGACTTTGCTGATCGGATTGCCGGTAACGCCCGGCCTTCGCCAGGCACATCACCGTCCTCGAGCGGGGCCGCATCCTCCTCCGAGCGCGTTGCCCGGGAGCACCCGAGCCAGCCGTCGCACCAAGGACCATTGCCCGAGAATCGAAAGGCGATCCCTCCTCGGGATGATGACCCTAGGTGGTTGCCCATGATCCTTTTCAGGCGAGGCGCTCGAAGATGCCCGCGGCGCCCATGCCGCCGCCAATGCACATGGTCACCATGCCGAATCGCGCGTTGCGGCGCTCGAGCTCGCGAAGGATGCTCGCGGTGAGTTTCGCGCCGGTGCAGCCAAGCGGATGGCCGAGGGCGATAGCGCCGCCGTTGGGATTAACGCGCGCGGGATCGAGCCCGGCTTGCTGGACGACCGCCAGCGATTGCGCGGCAAACGCCTCGTTGAGCTCGATGACCGCGAGGTCTGTGAGCGCGAGTCCCGCGAGCTTCAACGCTTTGGGAATGGCCGCGACCGGCCCGATGCCGAATTCTTCGGGAAGAACTCCGGCCGTGGCATAAGCCACAAAGCGCGCCAGCGGCTTCACGCCAAGGGATTTGGCGCGCGCGTCGCTCATAACCACGGTTGCCGCCGCGCCGTCGCTCATCTGCGAACTGTTTCCCGCCGTCACTGTGCCCTTCACGTGAAACGCGGGCTTGAGTTTCGCCAAAGCATCAAGAGAAGTATCCGCGCGCGGGCCTTCGTCGACGGAAAAGGTGAGCCTTTGCGTAACGGGTTTCGGAGCGGAGTTCGCTTTGGCGCCGTTGCCGTTGGGCACCGAAGTGATGTGCACTTCCACGGGAACGGTTTCGTCCTTGAACTTTCCCGCTGCAATGGCCGCGAGCGCTTTCTTGTGCGAAGCGAGCGAAAACTCATCGGCTTGCTCGCGCGTGATCCCGAATTTGCGCGCAATATTTTCCGTGCCGAGCCCCATGCTGATGTACGCGTCTGGATAGTGATCCACGAGCCAGGGGTTGGGCGAAATTTTGTTGCCGCCCATGGGCACCAGCGACATGGACTCGGTGCCGCCCGCCACGATGACTTGCGCGGACCCGCCTCGAATGCGCTCCGCCGCAAGGGCAATCGACTGCAAGCCGGAAGAGCAGAAGCGGTTGATGGTCATGGCGGAAGTTTCCACCGGCAGGCCCGCGCGGAGCGACGCGATGCGCGCCACGTTCATTCCTTGCTCGCCCTCGGGCATGGCGCAGCCGAGAATCACGTCGTCGATTTCCTTGGCTTCCAGGCCGGGAACGCGCGCGAGCGCTTCCTTGATGGCCAGCGCCGCGAGGTCGTCGGGGCGCGTCGCTCGCAAGGAGCCTTTGTAGGCGCGGCCTACGGGGGTGCGGATGGAGGAGACAATCACGGCCTCATGCATGGGAGAACCTCGTGCGATCAGAAACCAGGGATTCGGGACGAGCGTAAGCCGGGACCTGGCTCCGGACTCCGGCTACTGCTTCATTGTTGGGCGAGCGAGCCGAAAATGCAACCCGCGCCACTGCGTTCTAGAGCCGAACAAAGACGCAGGGAGGGTCGCGTTAACGGTGAGCGTAGGTAAAACCGCAGGCTAGGGGCCGGGACGATACGTCGGATCTTCACTTGGTTTTGGGGGCGAGGCCTTTGCGGGGGATGAAAATAGTGCCGGGAGGGGTGACGCCGAACTGCTTGGAATAGCTGCCTTGGTTGACGGCAATGCCGACGCGGCCGCGAGAGTCCAGGTAAAGCAGGGGATCGCCGACGGGGACCTCCATGAAGGTCTTGACGTAAGGTAAAGTAACCGGCTTCTTGTCGATGAGCAAAGGGACTTTGTCGCCGAGACGGTAGGCGAGTTTCTGGAATTCGTCGCCGGGAATGTCGGTGATGAGCGAGCCAAAGGGATCATCGATGCCGATGAGATCGCCGGCGATACCGTTGTCGGTAATGACCGCGGTTTTGGGACTCAGGCGGACGAGCTGTGAAATCTCCGGGCCCACGAGAGAAAAATCTCCGCCGGCAGCCAGATGCGCGGCGACCGGCGAGAAGATGTCACGGCCATGAAAGGTAGAGGAAATGGGGGCCTGAATCATCCAGTCGGTGTTGGTGATTTCGCGGGCGGAATCGAGCCCGTCGCGGTCGACGACCGGCGTAATGAGCCCATTGTCAGGAAGAACGAAGTACTGGCCTTTCTTGGTTTTGACCACGATGGCTTTGCGCGTGGTGCCAACCCCGGGGTCAACCACCACGAGAAAGACCGTGCCCGATGGGTAGTAAGGCGTAACGCCCTCGAGAAAACGCGCTCCTTCCTCGATCGAGTAGGGTGTCACTTGGTGCGTAATGTCCATGATGCGGGCATCCGGGGCGATGCCAACAATCACGGCCTTGCAGATGGCCACCGCATCGTTGGCGACGCCGAAGTCGCTCATGAACACGATGGTGGGATGCGCGCCAGCTTGCTCGGGAGCCGTCTCGGAGCTTTTGTCGGTCGAAAACCTCGAGCAAGCCACGGCCGGGAGAACCACGGCGAGCAAACACAAAGCCATCCGGGAACCAATCGAAGGGACCCTGGCAATCATCCTTTCTCTCCGGGGACACGCGAATGAAAGTTTTTTCGGGAGCCAGTGTATTCCGTCCAGTTGACATTGGGCAAGTTGGCGTTGTAAATGGGACTCCCCTTCGGGGGCTTCCAAGACGATTCGAAGAGGAGGATCCAAAATGGGATTCCTTACCTGGATTATTGTGGGACTCATTGCAGGGTGGCTTGCAGGCCAAGTGATGAAGGGCGGCGGCTATGGAATTCTGGTGGACATTATTCTCGG
>DATAIH010000138.1:0-2539 GCA_036262755.1 Candidatus Acidiferrum sp. | reverse complement strand
CTCTCCCGCAATCTGATCCGCATCTGGGTGGCCAAGTACGAAGCGGGGACCTTTGAAGATGACGCCCGAGCTGCTGATCTTTTGCGAGAGTACGAAGCGAAGATTGCCGCGCTGGAACGCATGGTAGGACGGCAGGCGCTCGAGATCGAATTTTTAAAGGGGGCATTGCGAAGCGCACCGCGGCCGAGAAGCGTGAATACATCCGTCATCACCGGCCCCATAGCTTCTCCGTCGCCGAAGGATGCCGTCTGATGGGTCTGCCGCGCTCCACCTACTATGACGCGCCGTCGCGCAAAGCCGATGACGCCGAGATCATTGCGACCATGATGGCGATTTGCGACGAGTTCGAGGTCTATGGCTATCGCCGGGTTGGCGCCGAGCTGCGCCATCGAGACATGATCGTCAATTCCAAGAAGGTCCGCCGCCTCATGCGCGAGCACGACCTGCAGCCCAAGCGCCGGCGGCGGTTTATGGCCACGACCGACAGCGATCACGACAATCCGATCTTTCCGGATCTTGCGCGTGACAGGGTCGTCGACGGCCCGAACCAGCTCTGGGTGGCGGACATCACCTACATCGCAATCGCCGCCGGCTTCGTCTACCTGGCCGCCATCCTCGACGCCTGGTCGCGCCGAGTGGTCGGATATGCGATCAGCCGTTCGATCGACGCACGCTTGGCGATTGCAGCGCTGAAGGCTGCCATCCGAGCCCGGCAGCCTCCGAGGGGCTGCATCCACCACTCGGATCGAGGCTCGCAATATGCATGTGAGGCTTATCGCAGGCTGCTTGCCAACCATGGGTTCATCGGCTCGATGGGTCGGCGCGGAAATCCCTACGACAATGCCAAGGCAGAGAGTTTCATGAAGACGCTGAAGGTCGAGGCCGTCTATTTGATGAACTACGAAACGTTCGAGGATGTCACCGCCGATCTTCCCAACTTCATCGACGAGGTTTACAACACACGCAGACTACACTCAGCGCTCGGCTACTTGAGCCCCGCGCAATTCGAGGACCACTACGCTCGGCGAACGGTCAAAACTGCCGCCTAATCCTGTCCAGCCCTAGCAGGCTGCTGAAAATATAACCCAAGTAACGTCGTATCCGGGTTTGGCGTTGTCTACGAGCTTGGAGTGCGCCGCCATTGCCTGTTTGGGCAGCCTGCTGTCATTCAGGCGGTTGCTCCGATCAACCTGGGCAACTTGATGAGATCGTAGGCAGCCATTGTCAGCGTGAACTTGAAGTCGAGCTTCTTAGCACCACGCAGCATTGGCCGCGCCAATCCGCCGATGGTCTTGCCCCACCCGAATGGCTCCTCAACCCGCTTGCGCTTCTGCTGGCTGACCTCGTACCCACAATGGCGGATAGTGCGACCATCGATGGCGGAGAGGCGATTGGTCGTGTTTTGCGCCACGTGCGGTGTAACATTGAAGTCGCGCATGTCGGACACGAAGTCAGCCGTATCGAAGCCCTTGTCGGCCCCCACGGTGATGCGCTTGGCGCCCGGCGAATAGCGCACGATCATGTCTTTCGCGGTTTCGCGCTCGACCATACCCGACACTTGACGCAGTTCCGCCTCGACGACGAAGCCGTTGCGGTTCTCCGTCATGACGTTGCCCGTATAAGCGAGCTTTGCCTCCTTGCCCTTGCCCTTCTTGGCGAGTTTGGCCTCGGGGTCCGTGGTAGAGCTGTGCGTCTCATTGCTGCGCTGCTCGCCGTGAAAATGGCGCTCGCCGTTGCGCCCAGGCGATGGCGGGTCACCCGAACCGTCCTTCGCCACAAAGCTCTTCATCGATGCCCAAGCCTGAACCTGCGTGCCGTCGACGGAAAAGTGGTCGTCCGAAAGCAAGGCTCGCACTTGCCTATGAGCGAGAAGCTCGGCCAGGAATTTGCGCGCCACCTCGGCTTCGAGCAGCCGGTCGCGGTTCTTCGTGAACACCGTCGGCACCCAAACTCGATCATCCACGCCAAGACCGACAAACCAGCGATAGAGCAGATTGTAATGTAACTGTTCCATCAACTGGCGCTCCGAACGGATGCTGTAGAACGCCTGCAACAAAAGTGCTCGCAGCAGCCGCTCGGGGGCGATCGAGGGTCGCCCTTCGGCCGCATACAGCTTCCCAAACTCGCCATCGAGGGCGGCGAGAACCTCGTTGACGATGCGGCGGATCAGCCGCAGCGGATGGCTCTCGGGCACTCTCTGTTCGAGGTCGACATAGGAAAACAGTTCACCCGTCCGTAGGTCCGAACCGCGCATCGATCCCTCCTGCTGCTTTTCAACAGCACAGGAATCAGATTCGTGCTCCAATGTCAGTTTAAGCGACCGGATTTTTTCAGCAGCCTGCTAGGGGAGCTGTTTGCCTGCAAATTCAATTTTGAGGATTCCCTCGAATCACAAGCCGTGATTCTTCTCGCTCGAGCTGATGGAGCGGGGGATTTGCGATGCGACCACGCGAGCGACGGGAGACGAGCGAGCAGGATCTGTTCCGCTCACGGCTTGACCAGATCATCGACATGAAACACGCGTTGGTGAAGCTGGGAC
>DATAIH010000137.1:0-10672 GCA_036262755.1 Candidatus Acidiferrum sp. | reverse complement strand
CAAAGATCTACATGCTCCTCAATAAACCGCGTGGCGTGGTGACGACGGCTTCAGACGAAAAAGGCCGCGAAACCGTTTATGCCTGTCTGCCGAAGAATCTGCCGTGGATCGCGCCGGTAGGACGGCTCGACCGGGCCAGCGAAGGACTATTGCTGCTCACGAATGACTCCGAATGGGCCGCGCGCATTACGTCGCCCGAGACGCACCTTGACAAAACGTATCATGTGCAGATTGGCGCGATCGGCGGCGACATGTTGCTCGACACGCTGCGCAACGGCATTCGCACACCGGCCAATGATTTTCTTCGTGTGAAGCATGCCAGGGTTCTGCGACAGGGTGAGCGCAACTCCTGGCTCGAAATTGCGCTCGATGAAGGGAAAAACCGCCAGATTCGCCGCTTGCTCGAACACCTGCACGTTGCCGTGCTGCGGCTAGTGCGGGTGTCGATCGGCCCGCTGGCGCTGGGCGATCTGCCAAAAGGTGCGACACGCGAACTGACGACCGAGGAGAAGCACTCGCTGGATCGCGCGATGCGGTGACCAAAACAACCGCCAAGCTCGATTGACAGCCCTGATTTCCTCGTATACTTTCCCCGGCATGGCGTCTCCAAGCCCATCTTCGCCTTCCGCCCCATCTGCAGGAACGGGCGTGCTCATCCAGCGAGGCCGCGATGTCCTAACATTTACGCTGGACAACCCCAGCCGCGGAAACGAGGTCACCGGCGCGATGTTTGACGCGATGCTGGCGGAGTTGCGCACCGAAGCCGCGAACCCGGTCGCGCGGGTCCTGCGCATCGGCTCGCGCGGCAGGGTTTTCTGCACCGGCCGCGAGCGCGCCGGTCGCGATGCCGAGTCGATTCGCAAGGAAGCCTCGCGGCTCATCGAATTGAAGCATGCCTTGCGCACTTCCTCACTGATCAGCGTGGCCGAAGTGCAAGGTGACGCCTTTGGCTTCGGTTTCGGCCTCGCGATCGTATGCGACTTCGTGCTGGTTGCGGAAAACGCTTCGCTCGCGTTCCCCGAGATGCGTTCCGGCCTCGCTCCTTCGGCCATCATGGCGTACCTTGGCGAATATGCCCTGCCACGGGCCGCCTTTCCGCTGGTACTCTTTGGCGAACCCGTCAGTCCGCGGCATGCGCTCCAAATCGGGCTAATCTCTCAGGTCTGCGCCCCCGAGCGACTGGCTGATGAAGCGAATGCACTCGTCGCGCGCATTTTGCGTCTTGACCCCGATGCCGCGCGGCGCTGCAAGGAATTTTTCGTCGCGGCGCAACAGAACTCCTTCGACCAGAATTGCCGACTTGCCGTCGAAGCGCTGACCGAAGGCGGCCTGGCCATGCTGCACAAACAAAAGTGAGCCGGTCTTGACCGTAAACGCCGGTGCGCGCCTCGACCGCCTGCCCCTGTCCTCGTTTCATCGCCGTATCTTGATGCTCATCGGTATTGGCATGTTTTTTGACGGCTTCGACGTGTACGTGGCGGCAACCGTTCTTGGCGCCACACTCAAGACCGGTTTCTCCACGCTCGCGCAAAACGCCCAGTTTGTTTCCGTGACGTTTGTGGGGATGATGCTGGGATCCTTTATTACCGGCTTTCTTGGGGATCGCTACGGCCGACGGTTCACCTACCAGGCCAATCTCATCATCTTTGGCCTAGCCTCTGTAGCGGCCGCCTTTGCACCGTCAATGCTGGTGCTGATCCTGCTCCGCGGGGTCATGGGCTTGGGCCTGGGCGCGGAACTCGTGGTCGGCTATGCGGCTATGACAGAGTTTGTTCCTCCGCAGGCCCGCGGAAAGTGGGTCGGGGCGCTTTCCGTTTTTGTGGTGACGAGCTTGCCCTTCAGCGCGCTGGCCAGCACGCTGATCATTCCTCGTTCGAGCTGGCGGGCTATGTTCGTGTTGGCGGGACTTGGCGGACTGATGGTGTGGTATCTGCGCAAGGCGTTGCCGGAATCGCCGCGCTGGCTGGAGTCGATTGGCCGGACCGAAGAAGCGGAAGCAATCATGAAGTCTATCGAGGAAGAAGTCGCCCGCGAGCACGGCCCACTTCCTCCGCCGCTTTTGTCCAAGCCCGGGTCCCCGACAAGAACGGTCGCGGCTTTGCTGAACCCTGCGCTGTGGCCGCGCCTGGTCGTCGGCATGGTCACACTGATCGTGGCGAATACGCTGATCTACGGTTTTGTCACCTGGCTGCCCACTTTTTTCGTGACACAGGGGCGCAGCATCGCGAGTTCATTTCTCTATTCCTTTCTCATCTCAGCAGGCGCGCCGGTGGGCTCGGCCATCGGTACGCTCACGGCCGATTCCTGGGGCCGCAAGCCGGTGATCATCGGCGCATCGGTGATGACCATCCTTATCGGAGGGGTTTATCCGTTTATCGCTAAGCCTATGCTGCTCCTGGCCACAGGTTTTGCTCTGGTGGTTTCCATCTACATTCAGGTCACGCTTCTTTTTGCGATCTATGTGCCGGAGCTTTTCCCCACCGATGTGCGCATGCGCGCCGCAGGGATCTGCAACACGGCCGGCCGCGCCGCCACCATGATCACGCCGTTTTTCGTGGTGGCATTGTTGCGCTCGTATGGCGTCGCCGGAGTGCTCGGCATGATCATTGGGCTGCTCGTCGCACAAATCATCGTTGTGCTGCTTTTTGGCGTGGAACCCAGGAACCGCAGCCTCGAAGAAATGGATTCCGAATCATCCTTCTCTGTTCATCCTTCCCAGGCTTGATGTTGCGTCCATATTACTCTGTCGTGGATTTAGTCATGCGAACGCGGGTCTTTCGCACTAGAATGGGCGCGGCTGTCCTGGAGGATTTATGCGGAAAGTCTTGATCACGGCGTTTCTTGCTTTGCTAGGAATGGTCCCGGCATATGGACAGTCAAAGTTCTCCGTGAAATGGGAAGAGCTGACCGCAGAAGATTTTCGCACCGCGATTCAGCAAGCGAAGGGGACCTGTCTGCTCCCCTTTGGCATTCTGGAGAAGCACGGGCCGCATCTGCCGCTCGGAACAGATCTTTTGAATGTTCGCTATGCTGCGTTGCACGCGGCCGAGCAGGAATTTGCCGTGGTTTTTCCGGAATATTATTTCGGCCAGATTTTGGAAGCGAAGCACCAGCCCGGTACGGTGGCCTACAGCATGGAACTGCAACTGAAGCTTCTGCAGGAAACCACCGACGAGATGGCGCGCAACGGCTGCAAGAAAGTCATCATCGTAAACGGCCACGGCGGAAACGAGCACCTGCTTCCCTACTTCGCGCAGGCGCAGATGGCCAGCCCGAAAGACTATGTGGTTTACGTGCTGGACGGTGAACGCAGCCGCGCGGGCGGGCCCGCGAAAAAGTCCACCGGTGTCGATTACCATGCCGGTGAAAACGAGACCTCCAACACGCTCTACGCGCACCCAGAACTGACGCATGTCGACCGGGCCCGGCGCGAATCAGGCGCAGATCAAAAGCGACAGAATCTCCCAGAGTTTCTTTACACCGGTATCTGGTGGTATGCGCGCTTTCCCAACCACTATTCAGGCGACGGCTCGGTGGCTACGAAAGAGCTGGGCGAATGGAACGTGCAGGGCTGGATTTCCACGATTGCGGAAGCCATTCGCGCGGTTAAGGCCGATGACGCGAGCCTCAAAATCCAAAATGAGTTCTATGAGAAAAGCAAACATCCCCTCGACACGCCGCAATAAGGGCGCAAAGACTCTTTCCGGCAAGGAGGAGCTTCCCATCACCCATGCTTTGTTACCTGGGTCGGAAATGCGTCCGGAGCAAGAAGAAAAGCTGAGGTCGCAGGCGAGGCAAGATGACGGATAAGATCACGCGGCGCGATGCTTTGAAATGGGGCACGAGCGCGGCGGTTTCGGCGACGGTCTCACCCTTATTTGCGCCGGTGACAGATCACGTGAGCAAGGCGAACCGCGCCTCTTCAGGACTAACCGGCTCGGAGTCAACCGTGATGCCTCCCACTACCCAAGACGAAATCTGTTTTATGCCGGCCAAAGACCTCGCCGGGATGGTCCGGAAGAGAAAGATTTCTTCGCGCGAAGTCCTGCAAGCGCACTTGAAGCAGGTCGCACGAATAAATCCTAAAGTGAACGCGATTGTCACGCTGGTTCCGGAAGAACGGTTGATGGCGCAAGCGCTGGCCGCGGACGAAGCGATCGCCAAAGGCACTTTGTTCGGGCCCCTGCACGGGCTTCCGGTTGGCGTGAAGGACCTGCATCTCACGAAAGGCATTCGCACGACGCACGGGTCGCCGCTTCACGCCGATGACATTCCCAATGTAGATTGCCTCGTGGTTGAACGCGAGAAAAATGCGGGAGCCATCATCATCGGCAAAACCAACGTGCCGGAGTGGGGCCTGGGCTCGCAGACGTTCAATCCTGTTTTCGGGCCGACGTTAAATCCGTACGATCCGACAAAGACTTGCGGCGGAAGCACCGGCGGCGGCGCGGTGGCACTCGCCTGCGGCATGGTGCCGCTCGCTGACGGCAGCGACATGGGCGGCTCGCTGCGCAATCCGCCAAATTTTTGCAACGTCGTCGGGATTCGCCCCTCGCCCGGGCGTGTGCCCAATCCGCCGACGGCGCTCGGATGGTTCACGTTGAGCGTGGATGGACCGGTGGCGCGCAATGCCGCGGATTGCGCGTTTTTCTTGAGTGTCCTCGCGGGATTCGATCGCCGCTCGCCCATTTCCATCGATCAGGGCGGCGGCCCGTTCGCAAAGTCGCTCGGACGCGACTTCAAAGGCGTCCGCGTTGCAATGTTCAAAGACCTGGGGCTTCCCTGGGAGCCGGCGGTACGCGACGCGGTCAAAGCACAAGGCAAAGTTTTCGAGTCGTTGGGCTGCGTCGTCGAACAGGCCGAGCCGGACTTCGCAGACGCCGACGAATGTTTTCTACTCTGGCGCCACTGGTCGATCGAGCTTGCCTTCGGGGACATTCTTGAAGCGAACGCCGACAAATTGAACGAGTACATTCACTGGCACGTGCACGAGGGCCGCAAGCTCACGGGGCCGCAACTAGCTCGCATTGAAGCGAAACGCACAGAGTTGTACCAACGCATGCGGCAGTTCATGGACCGATACGAGTTTTTCGTACTGCCGGTAAACCAGGTTTTACCGTTCGACGTGAAGACGCATTACCCCACGGAAATTGCCGGCGTGAAGATGGAGACCTACATGGCGTGGATGAAATCCGCATACTACATTTCGGCGGTTGGTAATCCGGCGATGAGCGTTCCCTGCGCGTTTTCCGAGAGCGGACTTCCTATCGGTATTCAAATCGTGGGACGCCACAATGACGATTGGGGCGTCTTGCAAATGGGTTACGCCTTTGAACAGGCAACAAATATCGGCCACCGCCGCCCGCCCATCGTCTAGCGCGTGCACACGGGGCAGCTCTTTTGCCGTCGGGCTGATCCTCGTCGGTCCGCATGGCGGTGCCGGCTAGGAAGTGTCCGCGCCGTCAAACCTCTGCAAAATAGACCAGGGGATGCGGCTTTCCGGGACTTTGAGACCCACGAAAAAGCCCTGATGGTCGAGTCTCTGGCAATAAACAACCTCACCGCGCACGGGAGTCTCCCCATTTGCCGGAGTAATCTCCGCCTCCTCGCCAAGACGCCAAGCGTAGGTCGAGCGCACGCGAGCACCGTGCGCGCTTATGTTGTCGGTGTAGGTTCTTTCGTGCCTTTCTCGATGTACGGGCTCGAGCGGCACGAGGTTCACCACCACCAGGGCGGGGAGTCTTCGTTCTTTTCTGCCATTGAGGCGATTATCGAAATACATGCCCCTTGGCCCTTTTGCCGGGGGCGAGCCTGACCAGGTACTGGCGCGCATTCCACAGGGGGCTGAAGGCGCGAAACTCGGGACGTTGCTGTTCCGTCGCAAGTTCGTGCGCACCCGGCTACTGTAGATTTAGTGATTGTCGGAAGAGGCGCAATACAGCAGAGACCCTAATACCCCACCCTGGGAATCACCTAGTACTAGGGGTGGGGCTGCAGAAACGCTTCGAACCTCGCCCGCTCTCGATCCGGCCGGCCAGACCGCGGGGCTTGCCAGTCCACAGTCATGTTTTTTCCTTGTTTTCGGCAGACCTTTGGCGTAGAGTGTCGCGCCAGCTCAGTACCTGCCGCATTATTGTCCCCCGAGGTCCCGGCAGGCTCTCAGGTGTTGTATGGACCTTTTCCTAAGACGACCTTCCTTTTCGAGGAGACGGACATCGCGCGTCGACCCAGTCGAGGGCGTGTCGGTTTATTGGCGCTGTGATGGTCGAGACGATGTTTCGCCCGTTGGCGACCTTAGTTTCGGAGGTCTGTTTATCGAGACACCCACGCCGCGGCCTGTGGGAGCGCCCGCCGCGATTGATTTTCTCGTTCAGGAGGGCCAGATCAGGGCTGACGCTGTTGTGTGCCATGCGGAAGCGGCCGGGGGGTTGGGGCTGAAATTCACGGCAATGCCTGAAGGAGACCGTTCACGTCTCGGGCTGTTAATAACAAGGCTAGATCACTCCTCTCGATCCAGAGCCGCAACTCGGGGAGGTGGCTCATGCTGAGGCAAGTTCCGCGGACAGTACCCGATATTTTCAAGCCAGGAGACGAAGTGCGTCGTTCTGGAATCTATCAGGTAATTCACGCGAATGAACATGCGAAACCACACGAAGTTACCTGCGTTTACAGCGACCGGTTTCCTCCGTGCAGAGATTGCAGGCAGGATGTCCGGTTTGTTCTAGTGCGCGCAGCGCAACACGTCGCAAGCCACGAGCATTTCAAATAGCCTATACACATTCGCGCCGTAGGTGCCCAAGCCGAGTTTGGGAGGACCGTTCTTGCTCGCATGGGCGGAAGCGGCGTCTTCGGCATGTTATGCCCAGGGTTGGGGGTCCCGAGCCGTTACGACCGAGCCAGAGCGCGGGAGATCACGGGCAGCGTTAGGCTCTCCTTGGTAATTTTCCGCCGCCCCACCCAAGTCGAGTGCGCCCTCGGCTCCCAGCGCAGCGAGTTGGAGGAGTTCGAGCGGCTAGTCATTCGCGAAAATGCACGGCAAGCGAGTCGCGGCGTGTTGCGAGCGTGGCTCTAAGCGACCGAGGAAGGCAGAGGGTCGCGGTGATCGTGCGAAGTAGTACTTAGCGCGAGCGTAAGGCCTCACACCGTGCTCTCCGAAGCAGTCCCCGAGGGGCTCAGATCCGGCAAGCCAACGTGGGATAAATTTCGGCCTGAGCTATAGCTCCGGAGGGGTTTCTCCAGAGGAACTCCGTCTGGAGAAACTCCTCCTCTTCTCGTTAGGCTTTCACTGGGATGGTGACGGCTTTGGACAGTTTAAACTTCAACCGCGTCCTAGCGGAAAGAGTGGAATTGTCTTTCTTTGGCTTTCGGCTGTTGTTTTTCTGAACTTTGCGCTTGGGTTGGATTTTGTCGGACGGGCGACGCGAGTTGGTAGCCAAGTCGCAGTATACTCCGTGGACGACGACCGACGCGAGAACCACCTTCAATTCGTCTTTCTTCACCTCATAGATGCGGCCAGTGACCTCCGTGCCTCTCGGAAGCACGGTCTTTCCGTCCACCCTGACGGGGTTTGCGATGCTGGCCTCGAACGAATCACCCCAGTGAGCCCTGGTGCTGGCGAGGGTCTGGTCGACGGTCGCAGTGATCTCCGTGCCTTTCGGCAAAGTGACGAGGTGAAGCGGTTGCGTCGCATCGGCGGGGTCGCCGGCAGGGCTGGCCGTCGCGGCTCCGGATGCCGTGCCGCCGGCAGCACGCGCAGACTGGCGGCTAGCTACCGTGGCAGCAGGTTGGTTCGAGCACCCCGTCACGGTCAAGAGCCCGAGAACCGCGGCGGCAAGCGATAGTTTGCGATAGAGCTGAGAGCCGAACATTTCGCACCTCCTAGTGCAAATGTGATGAAATGCGAGGACCCGGGCGGGCAAACGCCAAATCAAAGCGGGAAGTAATCTCAGGAATGCTGGATATCCCAACGGAATCCTGCGTCGGTGGAAGACGTCCTGCCTCAGAGGTTTCCTGCAGAACGCTACCCAGCAATAGTGAGACTTCTCCCGCATTTTCGAAGCATCCCGCGAACCTGGAACGAGGCTGGGTAGGAGAGCCGGTCCCATGAATGTAGTTGATTTCTAAGGAGCAAGTCAATCTCTGTTCCTTGCAGTGTTCCTTTCCGCTCTGCTCCTTTGGCTTCCAAGGGGATGCAACGTGGGTGCGAGGAAGGCGCGTATTTTTCCCCTGTTGAGGGCCAATCCGCGAGCAAATCTGTATAGGCAGTATGCCATGGAGGTTCGACGAGCCGTCGTGACTGATCGCCTCGGCGAACCCCTCATTCCAGCGAAGCGGCGATGGCCGCTGCCACCTTGTTTTTTGCGGATTACCACCACGCGAGTCGGCTGGTCCGCTACGCGCATTGCGGGCATCTTCCCGCAGTCTCGGTTCGTGCCAGACGCACCTCGCAGAAAAATCCGGTAGTATTCTTCGGATGCCAAGAGCGGCCTGATTCGGCGGAATCCGCACCGCGTCGCGCAAGTCCGCAGTTGGATACTTGGTTCCATCGCCTGGTCCTCGCGCCGTCGCAGAAACCTCAAAGCGATCGGAACCAACTCTCGCCTGGTGCATCCAATCAGGGGCGAGGAGGACATCAATGCCATACGTTGGTAAGGAAAACTCCGGTGACATCCAGCTCCATTACGAGGACCACGGGTCCGGAAACCCGGTAGTTTTGATCCATGGCTACCCACTGAGCGGGGCCTCCTGGGGGAAGCAGGTTCCGATCCTTTTGGAGCCCGGTCAGCGCGTCATCACCTATGACCGCCGAGGATTCGGCAAATCCAGCCAGCCAACAACCGGGTACAATTACGACACCTTCGCGGAGGACCTGCACAAGCTCGTTACCCACCTCAAGCTGCGCAATTTCGCCCTGGTCGGCTTTTCGATGGGCGGCGGGAAGTGGCGCGCTACATCGGCAAGCATGGACCGAAGGGAGTGAGCAAGGCGGTGATCATTGGAGGCGTTCCACCCTATTTGCTGAAAACAAGTGACAACCCGGATGGCGTGGACGGCAGCGTCTTCCAGGGAATCGAAAAAGCTGTGGCCGCGGACCGCTACGCTTTCTTCACCGAATTTTTTAAGAACTTCTTCAATACGGATGTTTTCCTCGGAAAACGCATCAGCGAGCAGGCGGTCCAGGCCAGTTGGAACGTCGCCGCCGGCGCATCTGCCACTGCGAGTCTTGCCTGCGTACCCACCTGGCATGAAGACTTTCGCGATGACCTGACCCGCATCGATGTCCCCACGCTGGTCATTCACGGCGACGCCGACCGCATCGTACCGATCAAAGCCTCGGGCGAAAAGACCGCCAAGCTGGTCAAGGGCGCACGCCTAGTGGCCATAAAAGATGGGCCGCACGCGGTAAGCTGGACCCATACGGACGAAGTGAACGCGGAACTCGTTAACTTTCTCGGGGAGGGTGCGGCGAAGCGGGCAGCTTCGACGGCATAGCGATAACCACTGCCCGTCGCTGGGGATTTGGGCGAGCTGCGGGAGCGCAATGCCAACGCTAACTTTGGAGGTGATGATCATGGATGGAAGGATGAAAGACGCGACCGACCAGCCTGTTTTGGCTCACATCGAGAAGCTCGTTGCAGAAGAACACAAGCTCTACAACCAGAGCGCCCTCGTCGAAGAAGACCGCTCACGCTTGGCGAAAATCCAAGTGGAGCTCGATCAATGCTGGGATCTCTTGCGCCAGCGCCGGGCTCGACGCGAATTCGGGCAAGACCCCAAGGGGGCACACGTGCGGTCACCGAAGATTGTGGAGGACTACGAGGGTTGACCAAGCCAGCAGAGTGGAACTCGCCGAGCGCCTCATCGTCGCCCAGGCGTACGCCTGTTTGGTTGGGAAAGCGTCCTTGTTTCCTTCCGGTTCTTAGTTGGCCCAAGCGGCGTCGCCGGAGTGCGAATATCTTGATGTCTCCGAACGGTCAGATGCAGGAAATGCCCATCCCACGCGACGGGCATGAGGACTTTCGGAGCGGAGTCCCGCCGACAAGGCTCAAAAAGAGTCGATTTTCGCTGTAGGCTCCGCGCATTCGGCCTAGACGCCCGCTCAGACGATGTCGTTCTTCTCCGGGTCCCATTGAACCGTACGACCCTGGCGCAGCGAAGCATTGGCCATTTGGCAAGCTATGGCTGAGTTGTAGCCCAGTTCGAAAGGACAGTTGGGCTCTTTGCGGTTTCGCACGCAATCGAAGAAATTACGCATGTGAGCTGCGGTGTCGTCATCATCACTGCCGACCATGTCCGGTTCGCCGCCAACCGAAGCCGGGGTTCCCGTCTTGTGCGCGGCGTGATCTTGTGGTTGGAACGTCACGTTGTCCACAACGCGAATCACCGTCCCCTTGTTTCCCAGCGCAAAGTCGTATCCGTCCTCGCCAAAGTAATTGTTGCCAAACGACGAGTTCCACGTGAACAAGAGATTTTCCGGCTGGTCCATAGAGACATCCATAGTGTCGGGAACTTCCATGCCGGGTGAAAGATAGTTGTAGCCGGCCATCGTGACGCGGCGCGGTATCTTGAGGCCGAGCGCTTTGTACCAAAACGCAACCTGGTGGACCATGTTCTCGAAAACGTTTCCGCCGGAATAATCCCAGAAAAATCGCCAATTGATAAAACGTTGCGG
>DATAIH010000136.1:0-13298 GCA_036262755.1 Candidatus Acidiferrum sp. | reverse complement strand
CCGCCGCCGCCACCGCCGCCGGTCTGGAGCTCCACCGCACCGATGTCAAAGCTGCCGTTGCCATCCGGCCGCGGATTGCCGAAGAAATCGGTGAGCGGAGTCGTGACGCCAGAAGCGAATCCCGGAGGCACGCAGGGGCGTGCATTTCTTGGACACGGAATAGCGTTGTTTACCGGTGAACCCGCAGTCTGCACGTAGTTGCCGAGCGGGAGACCGCCGCCGTAGTTTCCATCGGCGCCTAGAACCGCGTCGTTTGCGAGCGACAACGGGCCCCAACTCACGTTGATCCAGTTGTTGCCCTCATCGACCGTCGCCGAAGGAGTGAGGCTGAAGACCGGGTTCGGAGTCACGGCATCCGCGATGCCCGGAGGAACCCCAAAGCCGTGGGGGCCTCCGCATCCATCGGTCACCGTGCACTCCGGCGGAACCCGCGAGCCGTTGCAGTATGAAGTGGTAACCGCCGGGTTACCGGTGATATTCCCCTGACCGGCGTTGTAGCCGTCGCCGGCTGGAACATCCGACCATATCGGCGCGAGGGTGAACCCCGAGCTGTGATTCGTCGGTCCGGTATCGCCCCGCACGCCGAGGTCCCAATAGTAGGGGGCGGTGGTGGGGGCGGGGGTCGAGATGCAAGCGCCAGTCGTCGCCTGGTTGGGAGCGAGTGTGGTCGTAAATCCTTCGTACAGCGAGACCACATTCTGTTGGTTCTGAGTTCCTGCACCCAGCGGGCCCACGCCGATGTAGAACGCGCGGTTCTGCTGGATGATGTCGTTGTACAGGATCGGATTCGAGAAGTGTGTGCAGTTCGGATGCCCCGGGGGACAGGTGACCGTCAGCCCGTTCGTCGCAGTAATCATGAGCGAGGAGTTCAGCGTGCTCGTCACCCCAGCGGACTGCGGGCACGACGCCGTGGTCGGCCCGGTGGGCCCGGCCATGACGCAGTTCCCCGCGGTCGCGCTGGCCTGGGGCGTCCCGATGCTATTGGTGAGCACGCCCGAGCTAGCCAGCGTATCGTTGTGCATGATGGTGTTGTTGATGATGTTCACGTTCAACGCATCCTGCAGCGAGATCCCTGCGCCGTCCCAGCCGGCCATGTTGTTGACGATGATGTTGTTGGTAATGGTCACATTGTTCCAGTGTTGCGGTTGCGAAGCGAACGTGCCGACCTCCGTCCCGTTGACCTGCTGGAGACGGATGCCGCCGCCGCTGCCGCTATCCGCGGAGTTGCCCTGAATGAGGTTGGCGTCGATCAACAAGCCAAGACCTGTGCCGTCGCTCAATCCCGAAGGGCAGTCGGCGTCGGGCACGCCGGGGCAAACCGGATCGGTGTCCGGCGTCCCTTCGACCATGATGCCGCCGCCGTTGGTGGGGATCGTGGGGTTGATGCTCTGGTTGAACGCGAGCGTGTTGTGCTGGATGGTCCCGTTAAAGGTTTCCCCAAGATGGACCAATCCGCCGCCCTCACCCGAGCTTTCGTTGCCGCAAATCCAGTTGAAGTTGAACTTGTAGTAGTCGCTGCCGGTGCAGACGCTCCCGCCGCCCCCGCCAGACAGCGTAGCGGAGAACAGCTCATCGCCCAAGGAGGAGTTTTGCGTGATCCCGTTGTGGTGTACGTTCACGAACACGTCCAGGCACCACGGCAGATGCTGGTTGGTGACAAATCCCGTGCCGTCGCTGCACGAGCCGGGGGGAAGGAAAGTGGCCGTGCCCTGCTGGCCCTGAATATTCGCAGGACCAAATTCGCCCTGGCCGACGCTGATGCCGCCCGAGAGCGTGCCAGCGTTGTTGAAGATGCGGTTGTTGGCGACTTGCAGGTAATGCGCCCAGCCGTGGATGAAGATGCCGCCGCCGCCCTGGGAGCTGTTGGTGATAGACAAACCATCGATGCTCGACGGGTTGCAGATGTAGTTGCTCGGGAATGGATTGGTCGTATTTGTACTGCTGGTGTGGCAGAGCGCGTTGGCATCACCCACACTGAGAGCGCCAGTGGTGCCCGCAGGTCCGCCCGGATTGCTCACCACCCCGGTAAGCAGCGTGGTGCCGGTCGGGAAGGCGCCCTCGAGGGTCGGGTCAAAGCCATTGCCCCCATGCATATCGACGCCTTTCGCAAGGACGGTGACGCCCGCTCCTTCGTAGGCGCCCATCAGCGAGGGCTCCTGGAGCAGTTCCGCCAGGTTGCCGTTCAGCGTCGCATCCCAGCCAAGCAAACCTTCAGAGGGAACGCGATCGACCTGCGGATTGCTGAATGAAGTCGGCGGATTGTTGGGCAGTGCAGTAAAGTAATTCCAACCCGTGTCCGGGCAACTAAACGTCCCGGTGGGATCGTAATTGGTCGTGGGTCCGGTCCCGCTGTTGTTCACAGCATCCGGTGCGCCTTGCAGAGTCAACCCGAACAGGCAGTTGATATGCCGCCGCCAGGGGTCGAGCAGCTTGCCGGCCGGATGGGT
Source organism: Candidatus Acidiferrum sp. (assembly GCA_036262755.1). Lineage (GTDB taxonomy): Bacteria > Acidobacteriota > Terriglobia > Acidiferrales > UBA7541 > Acidiferrum. Next base: position 10,851 of record DATAIH010000136.1, on the reverse strand, counting down.
ATTGGCATTGATGATCGTAGAAGGCGCGCCGACTCCTTGCAGCCGGACGGGCTTCCACATAATCAGCATCTCGGAGTGAGAACCGGGAGTCTTGGTAGCGCCGGCCGTCGTGCACGCAACTACTGTGGCAGCCGTGCCGGTACCGGTCGTGCAAGTCGGATCGACGATGATCAAATCGCCGGGAGCAGCCGCGTCGATCGCGCTCTGAACGGACGCCGAGGCGGCGACGTGAGTCGGCGTTTTGCCGCCGATGGTGACGGTCACAGCATCGACGGATTGCCTGCCGTTGGCGGCGGTGATAACCAATTCACCGCACTGCGCCGCGCTGCCTCCGTATTGTGTCTGTTGCTGAATCGGGCAAGGGGGCACGCTAACCGAGTGCGCGTTTGCCCCGGTACCCACCGTGGCGGTAAGAGTGACCGAGCAGGTTAGCGAAAGGTCGCTGCCACTGCAGGTCTGGGGAACGCCGCCAATCGTTACCGTGGCGCCGGTGCCGAAGCCGTAGTGGCGTTTGATGGTCGTTGCATTGAACGGAGCCACCGAGGCCGAAGGCCCGGAATACGCCTCATCGCCCACCATCTGGTCACCCAGTGCCGTGATCGTGAGGGTGTGCCCTCCCGCGCTCACCCAGGGTCCGACTCCATCGCCGTCCACTTCCTTGATTGCCGGCGTGGCATCGGGATAGGCGCAATCGACATTGTTGTACCCGGCGCCCACGAACGCTTGGGTGGGTACGACCGGGGTATCGAGGTAAGTCGTCACGCCCGGCATGTACGGCTCCTCGTAGCAGAACTGGCTGTAGGCCGAGTTGTACAACGGATCGTTGATCAACTGCCCGAAGGTCGGATTCGCGATCAGCGTGCTCGGGTTCGCCGGGTTGGGAATCTGTGCTCGCGTGTCGATGATCGGCCCGGCATCGTTCATGCACTGGACCATCATCGTGGGCGAATATCCCGTGATGTTGGGCGGGTTCACTTCCCAGCTCGAGAAAGTCAGGCCGTCATAGAGCCCAAATTGGTCGGTGTACACGCGGGAGATCTCGTTTCCGAGATAATCCTTCGTCGAAATCGGCAGGTTGGGCGGCGCGAACTTCTCGCCGAACTGCGGCGCAAACGGATCGAATTCCGACGTGAAGTCGTCCGTGATCACGCCGGTGTACTTCGAGGCGATGTGCGTCGAGGTGAAGATGAAGAACTTGGCGTCCGCGCTCGTCTGGTTCGCCAGCGTCACTTCCTTGCGGTCGCAGATAGGACGGGTGGCTCCGGCAAAGGGAGCGACTTCTTTAGCCTGCGGGAACAGACTCAGGTAGTCGGGCACCACGCGCATCTCACCCACGCACGGCCACACAGGGTTCTGGAAGCCGGGGAAGCCGGGAACGCCGGAGAGTTGGTCCCCCAACCCCAAGGCCGTAGTCGGGTCCTGGAAGTTGTTGGGGTTGTAGCCGGCCGCGGTGGGGTCGTACATCGAGGCCACCGAGGCCTGGTCGGGAATGATGAAGATGGAGCCGCCCAAACCGGCGAACTGCTGCGTGGCCGGCGCGATGTAGTTGTCGCCGATCAGCAGGTTCTTGTCTTCTTCCTTGTAGACCTCATAGCCCGGCGGCATGATCACTTCCACCACGTACTTTCCGGGCGGGAGCATCGGCGTCCCAACGCGATACACGTCAGTCGTATCGGGATTCAACACGCAGATGGTGCAGTTGGTGCCCGTCATCGCTGGAGCCAAACCAGTGATCGGGTTTAGGTAACCTGCGGGCGTGATCGGCTTTCCCGTGGTCGGGTTAATGCCGAGCGAGCTGGGGAACGCGTACTGGCCGTCGAAAGGCGCCGGCTGGAGCTGGTCCCCGATGTGCATCGCGTCATAGCACTTGAACTGCGAGTTGTAAGGCAGCGTGTGAGGCGTACCGCCGTTGTGTTGAGCGTTGTACGCATCGAGGAAATTCGGTTGGTCATTCAGCGTGTAGAAGAAAAGGTCCTGGTTCGGAGAGGTGGCCGCAGCGGTCCCCTGGCCGGGGCAGCTCATGTAGGGCTTCTGGCCTGCCCCGGTCCCGGCGCCGGCTGTGCTGCCGGGGTAGAACCCTTGCGCCCAGTCGTCCCAACTGCTCGTCTGGGTGGTGTCCACCAGCTTGAGGGTCGAGGTCACGCCATCCGCCGCAAAGCCTTCCTGGTAGAGGTTGACGGTAACGTTTGGCACATTGGGCGCCCACGGCTGCTGGATCATTTGATCGGCATCGTCGAAGGGACGCGTGGAGGCATAGGTGACTTTTCCATGGATGCCACCGTTCTCGCCCACTTGAATCGTGGACGCCGTGGTTCCGCCAGCCGTGGAATTAGCGACGGCGTTGGGGACGCTCACGCAGGCCGGCGGGCAGGCCGCGTAGGGCGCCTTGCCGAACTCGATAAACTCGCTGTGGCTGGTCAAACCCGACCAGGCCTCACCGACAACCCAAGGCGGATCGAGGCGGCCCGTGGAAGCGGTTGCAGAACTCGCTTTCGCGGTGCCGGCCGCGAACCCAGCCGCCTCAGCCAGGCAATCCGCTTTAGCGCAATAGACCGCGCCGGGAACCGACAGGTCGCCGGGCAGAGGAATCGCCTCGAACGTGTTCGCCAGGAAATTGTACGCGGTCGAAGTCCCGCACGGCCGGGCGCCATTCGTCGCGTTACCGCAGTACGTGGAGCCATCGGCTGGTCCGGCTGCGTCGTAGACCGTGTGGATTCCCGTCGTCTTGTAGCGGGTCGCAGTGGACGAGTCATCCGCCTCCACGACATACCAGTTGAACAGCGGGAAGGTCTCGTTGAAGTTGGCAACGCCGTTGAAGTCCGTCGTCAGTGCGTTGGCGTTGTGCCCGTCGCGGTAGTGAACCATGACATAGGAGAGCGGAAGCCCGATCTCGCCGGGGTCCTTGATTCCATTCTTGTTGTCGTCGATGAACACCGTGGTGTAGATGTTCGACTGCCACTGCTGGACGCCAATCGACCCCATGTTGAGGGTGCTAAGGCCGCCAGTGCAGGTAGTCGCGGGCGCCACCGGGATGCAGCCCACGTTGGCCGGCGTCGAGAGGCCGTCAATGATCTGGTCGTTCCACTGGTCGCCGATGGTCAGTCTCCAGTTGCCGCCGGGAACATTAATAAACTTGAAGTTCCCGTTGGCGTCGCACTTGACAAACATGAAGTCCTCGGCGTCCGGGTCGCCCAGGCTTACCCAGCACTGCGTCCACGCATAGCCATCGTGCGAGCCGCTGGGGTACAGCCTCTGATCGGGGGTGCGGCTGTTGCGCTGCACATTCACCTGTCCCGTGATGGTATTGGTGCAGGGGCCGACGGCGCCGAAGTTGCCTGCGCAGACCGCGTCGTGCCGCGCATTGATAATCTTCGGGTTGGCAAAGCCAATGCTCACGTGGTATCCGGCCGGCCCGAACTCCTGGAAATAGCTCGGCTCGCCGATACGGATGAAGGAATCGAGTTGGTGCTGGCCATCGAGGGTGTTGGTCTGGATCCATTCCTCGCCGCGCGCAATGCGGTCGGCGCCGGGGTAGGCCTGCACGTTGAATTTCTCCGGCATCAGGTTGGCAATGATGGCCTGGCCCGCTAGCGGCGACAAGGTCTTGTTGTCCGATTCATATTTCGGGCAGGTCACGATCATGCCGGTGATGCCCAGATTGCCCGTGCTCACGGTCTGGCTCGCGCCGGCGCCCGTGGTGACGGTCTGTGAATTGGCGGAAATCGGGCAGGCGTCATTGCCATTGAGGGGATCGATCGTTCCCGCGAGCGAGTTCGCCAAGGGCATGTTGAACATGTCGTAGGAATTCTGTCCGGTCACATCGCCGAGATTGCCATAGCTGTCCCAAAGGACGATGTTGAAACCGCCAAGACCGGGCTCCTGGGGTGAAAGCACGTCGACTCCGCCCCCGGCATCCTGCTCGCCATTGAGCGGGAAATCGTCCTCAAATACCATGACCGAGAGTTTCCCCGGAGGAAGCGGAGTGGGCAGCACCGCCACCGTGACGGGCGCGAAAGTGGCGGTGGTGCTGGTAGCGGTACACCCAGCAACTAGAATGTTGCACGCCGGAGGAACCGGAGCGCCGCTCATGGTGTGGCCGCAAGCCGTGTTCAGCGTCGCGGTTGTGCCCGTGCCGCTGATCGGGCCCGATGAGCAATTCGGCGGGGTGGTATTGCTTGGAAATGGGTTCGCCGCATCGCCAGGCAACACGGAAATGTAATAGCGTTTGGTTGGATCGAGATGGACCGAGCCGGGCTGCACGTATGTATAGCCGCCAGCGCTACCTCCCACCGTGCTACTAGTCAAGCAGGGGAGCGTCGCACAGTTCGGATCGGGGCGGCAGGCGCCGTTGCCAAGGTCGCACACTGCCGGAATATGCTGTCCCAAGGTAGGATTGGGAACCGTCGTGCCGGCGGTCGCGCCGGGAACTGTCGCGCGGGTATCGAGCATGGTTTGGCCTGATTCGCACGAGAGCGGCCCCGTGCAGCCCTGGGCGACGAAAGGCATGGTGCTGGCGTGGAAATTCACGCCAAAGGCGGGAACGGTAGTTGTGCCGGCCGGGCCTGGCACAACACCGGGGCAGCCCGCTGTGCTGATGCTGGTGTTGGTGGTGCAGTTCGGATCGACCCAGAACGTTCTGTCTTCTTCGATGATCCAGCGATAGTCGGTAATGGGAGCGGCAATCAAGGCATTTATGCAGGTAGTGTCTCCCTGACAATTCCTGAGGGCCTGGGCATCGACCACGTTGACCACGAGATTGCTGGGGGTCGGGAAAGTCACGGTCGCAGTTCCCGTGGCAGTCCGCCCTTGGGAGTTCTGTACCGTGTACGAGAAGCCCAAGCTGGCTGTACCCGACGTAACGGTTGCGGTGAACCCGCCTTGCGCGTCCATCACCACGCCAGCGGGTTGCGTCGTTGGAACGACAACAGTTATTGGCAGGCCGCTCGGATCCGTGTTCCCCGCCAGGAGGCCGGGTGAAGGAATCTTGATGTAGGTCGACGTCTTCGCCGTGTACGCTTGGCTCACGGCGGTTGGGTTCCCGGTAAGAGACGACCCACCCAGTGTGACCGTCGCCATCAAAGTCGCCGGGGAGCAGCTCGCCGCAGTAGTGCCCGACGCCGGGACATAGCCATTGTTCGCGCAGTAGGTAAAGCTGTCCGACGTTGCAGTCGATCCGGCGTTGGGAGTGTACGTAAATGTGCCGTTCGCACAAATCCCTGCGATGGTGTTCTGGAACTGCGCGCCGCAGCTCAGCGTGCCGTTTGTCGGAGCCTTGAGGAGTTGCACGCCATAAACATTAACGTCGTTGGCGATCACGCCCTTGGAAACATCCGTCACGCTGAAGGGCTGCCCGGCGGCCAGCCCGTTGTACACATCCGGGTTGGCGGCGGCGGCGGCAAACACACCCGTGCCTGCGGTTGTAAGTGTGGGTGCGCCCGCCGGGAGCCCGGCGCCGTTAACGCCGATGTAGGCGATCATTCCGGCATCACGCGTGGAGGAATTGCCGGAAAGGCTCAGCTCGCGGTCGTAGATCGGCAGGGCAGGCGCCGTCGCGGTGGCGGGCACATTGATCATCACATCAAAGACCTTGCCTGCGGCCATGAAGACGTCGGTCTGCACGCGGGGACCCGCGCCGAAGGCGCCGCCAGGAGGAGCGAGGCCGGGCACGACGTTGCCGTCCTCGGCGACCAGCGTGAATCCGCCAACCGTACCGGCCACACCTGCTCCGGTGAAACCTTGTGTCAGCGATCCGACGATCGAAGGCACGTGCATGCGCAGGCCGGCGTTCACTATACGCACCAGAACGGTGCTGCCAGCGGCGGTCGGGATTCCGGTCGTGACCGGGAGACCCGTCGTTGTGCTGACACCAGCCGTAGCTGCGAACAGTGAAAGCGACGGATTGGTCTTGTTGAACGCCAGTCCATTAATGAGGTAATAGAACGGCGTGTAATTTACCGCGGAGGGGTAGCATCCCGACGCCGTGCCGACAGCCTGAATGCTGTTTGAACCGGCCGAGGTGCAGGATTGCGACAGACTGGCAACAGCCGTAGCGGTAGTGGTGCCGGCGGCGATGCTGACGGTAGGCGCCGTGCCGTACCTGGTGCCACTATTCGTAATCTCAACGGAATAGACGGAGCCGGTCGTGCCGGCCGTCGTCACACTTCCCACCACTGCCGCCGTTCCTCCCGCAGCTGGTGCGGAAATGGTGACAGCGGATGCGGCGACCGGAGTGGTGTACAAGCTGCCGCCGTTGGTGATGGTAATAGAGTTGATGCTGCCGCTTGTGGGCAGCGTAAGGGTGGCTCCAGTTCCCTGCGCGACGAGCGTCGTGGCAAGCACAGCTCCTGTTCCCGTTGCTCCGGTACTTCCTGTTGGGGCTGTCGTGAAGCCAGAACCAGGAGTCGTCAGACTAATGGTTTGAATGGCGCCAGTTCCACTGACGGTCCCGACCGTCGCGGTTGCACCAGAGCCGCCGCCTCCCGTCAAGGTAAGGACTTCACCTGCGGTATAGCCGGAGCCGCCCGATGTCACCGCCACGGTGGCAACCGGACGCGTGCCGAAGATGCTGCTCACTGTAGGGGCTGCCGGAAAGCTAATGCCAGCACTCGGCGAATTGACCGTGAGGATGGTGCCAAGTGTGCCAGTGGTGGTCACTGACGCGACTGTCCCAGTCGCAGTGACGCCGCCACCGGTGAAAGTAACTACGTCACCCACGGCGTAGCCGCTCCCACCGGCTGTCACTGTGACGGGGGAAGCCAAGAAATTCAGATTTGCTATAGCTGTTGCTGTTGTACCACTGCCTCCTGGAGCGGCAATAGTGACGGTAGTACCCGCTGCGTAACCGGAGCCTCCGGAGCTCAATGTGACGCCGGTGATGACCGCTCCCACAACCGCGGTCGCCGTGGCGCCCGACCCGCCACCGCCTGTAATCGTGACTGCTGGATTTGAGGCATAACCCGATCCGCCGCTCGTGACGTTAATCGCAGTGACCCCATCTCCAAACGTCTTCATGTTCGTTTCGTTGAACCCGGGAGTATTTACTGCAGCGTTTACGGCCTTGTTCTGCACCGGGTCGATTTCACTGAATTCCACCGGAAGCTCTGCGTTGTAAGGCACCGCCGGAGCCGTGCCGACCGCGGGGTAAGCTGTGCCTGCCGTGGTCCCCGAGGGCGCAGTAGTGACCACCAGCATGCCGATCAGACCCATGGGAACCTGGATGGACGGGTGCGTGCCGGATTCGAGCAAGTAAGTGCCGGGCACGAGGTTATTCCAGGCGAGCGACGTGGTGCCTCCCGCTGCCACTTCCGTGGCGAACGACTGCACGCGCGACCCTTGGGCAGGCGGAACATTCGCGCCCGCCTGCAGGGCCGGGCATGGAGTGCCTGGAGGAGTCGCGCCCGAAGCGATAAACCAGGTCTCGCAACCCTGCGCAAGGCCGTGGTTGGGGCTCGGCGTGGTAGTTCGCTGCGCCACGCTGCCGAGGCCGCCGCCCACCTGCCCCGCGATTATGATCGAGGTGGGAACGATATTCGGCGAGGTCGCTCCTACCGGTGTGAACGAGAGACTGTTCGTGAGATTGATCGTCATGCTGGTCCCCGCGCCGCTATACGGCACGGTGATCAGAACGGGCGACCAGGTGGCGGTACCGCCCATTGGCGCCGACGCCGGATTCAACGGGCCGCACGTTGCCGTTGTGCCGCTGACGGCCGCGCCGCAGAAATAACCCCACATCGGCACGGTCGTGCCATCGGGCAGGGTCGTCGTGGTTGGGGCCGCGGTCAGATTAATCGTCTGCTGCCCGAAGCTTGCTCCTGCGCCAAACAGAATCAGACAGGCCACTAGCATGGCCGCCTTCAGAATTGCACTTGCTTTCAAGTCGCTGGTTCGCATCGTTGTCTCCGTCAACTCTTTTTTCACCGTGGGGCTCACAAGCTTTCGTCAATCACAAATTCCCGGGAATCCACCAGCATCATCATCAGCATCCCCCCGGGGAAAACGTTGTTGGTGGTGATTTCGCGCTCATTATGCGAGTGCCACATAAACGCCCAGCCGCGCTCGTTGGCCGGGTTGGCCTGCGTGTTCGCTGGGTTCAACGTGGTGCAGTTGGCGGCCGGCGGGTTGGGCGTGCCATAGGGATTCGCGGCACAGGTCGGCATCGAGGCCCGCAGGCTCGCGTCGGGACCCAGGTAAGGAGTGCCGCCGTACCATTGGCCGTTGGTAAAGACGTTCGGATCGGGCAGAGTGGCCGGACCGCCTGCGGGCACATCGCCGAAGGGATTCACTTGTACCGGCTTGTTATGGTCCTGGCACCACTCCATGAAATTCACGGCAGTGGGCGCACCCGAGTTGTAGCCTTCCGCGTCCGGACTGCAGGAAAGTATGGCCAGAGGATCATTCGTACTTGAAAAGGGATGGTGGCCGTAGGGGTCCCAGTTCAATCCCCTTCCTGTGAAGTAGAAGATCCCATCGAAAGACTCTCCCGGCGTCGTGTCCGTGTTAAACATCAGTATTCCGGAAAGCCCACGTGCCAATACCGGAGCCGCAGTACCACGTGCCGGGTCGCTATATGCTACGTTGGTGGTGTTGCCGCTCAGAACCAGGTTCCCGTCGCGCGCCAGGATGCGCACGTGGTTGGCGTGCTCGTGGAAGGGGTGCTGCCACCGGCCCTGGCCGATGGTGCGGATGAGCGTCAGCTCGCCCGGATGCATGTGCGGGTTGCCGTTGTAGGGCTGATGCGGATACTCGGAAGCGTAGTTGGGGTCCATCAGGTCGGGCATGGAGCGTCCGTTGATGAGGAAGTAGGCCGGGTGGTAGGGCTCGGTCTGTACGTCGAGACTGCATCCCACCGCGCCGGCCGTGCAGTTGTTCCTCGCCGCGACCTGTGCCTGCGCCTGACTATGAATTCTGCTGTCCATCTCGGCCCACTGGAACAGGTATTCCCGGTCATAGCAGCTTCCGGGATGGTCATAGGCAGCCTGCGACAGCCGGAAATCACTCTCGCCCCAGTGCGCCCGCGCCGTGTTGTTCTGAGCATGGTAGCCCGATGTGCAGTTGGCCGGGACGCTCGCCGGCAGGACGACGATCGCGCCGTACAGGCCCATCTCGACCTGGAGGTCGCCTTGCGTCCCGCTGTAATAGGCGTGCGTTCCCGGCGCCGAAGCCGTGAATGTATAGGTCACCGTCCCTCCGGGCGCCGCTTCCTGGGTCAGCAGGCCGGTGACGCCGCCCGTAGCCGTCACCGTAAAGCCGGGAAACAGGATCGAGGTGTTGCCGGCCGCCGTCGGGAGACCATTCGTCAACGTGACGGAAACGCTCGCTCCTTCCGTGACGATCAGCGTCGGGCCAGGCACCTGCATCGTGGAGCACGTTGCGCCCGCGATGGCCGCCGGAAGGAAGCCCGCCGGCGCGCCGTTGCACCCGTAACCCCAGGAGTAAACCGCCTCTCCGTCTGGCATGTTGAGATAGGCCTGTTGCGCCGTTAAGTTAAAGGTCGGGCCCGTGATACCAGGAGTCGCGGCAAAGCCCGTGGCCGCGAGGCACAACGCTAACACTACCGACGCGATAACCAGCCGTGCCGTCAAGATCGCTTCTTTCATTGTCATTTCTCTCATTGCCGCTCTCCTAGTTGCAGGTATTCCCGTAGGTATTGCCGCCGGTGACGCTGTTGCAGATATGGACCTCGGTCATCATTCCGCCGAAGTTCTCGGCGTCGTTCGAAAGGTGGTCGAGTTGGGGAGTGTAGAGATAGAAGACGCTCCCAGCCGGAAACATCGTCGCCGAGCATCCGAGGACTCCGCCGCATCCGGCGTCGCTGGCATCCAGAACTACGTCGAGCGACTCGCCGCCACCGAGCGTAATGGAGTTGGTGTAAAATTCGGTGTTATCTCCCGCCTGGTCGCGCAGGAGCTTGGCGTTAAACCCGACTTCCTTCATCCGAATTCCCAGGGAAGCAAGGGTGTGATACTCCGTCACCGAAAGGTTCACCAGCCGCAGCAGGGCCTTGCCCCCGACCGGAATGTTGATGAGGGCGGGCATGGGCTGCGAGTAGTGCATCTGCCCGTCGCTCGACATCGTAGCCTGCGGGCCGGCCGCGACCGTGTCCGGGTAGCTCCGCCCATTGAGCAGGAAATACTTGTCCTTCATGTCCACAAACAATTCCGGGTTGAAGGTCATGCCCACGAAGTGGAAATTGGGGTCGAAGCCGTGCATCTGGATGGGATACTCGACGTCATAAGCCGTCGAAGCGTCGCCATCGTTATAGGTGTACCTTTGCGGGTTACCTAACTTGTCCAAACCCTCCGTAGCGCCGGTGTTGACCGACGGCATGGTGGCGGAGCACAAGATATCCTCGCCGGGGTTGCAAGCCGTGCGCAGATCCGCGACGGTCCCAGCGGGCAAGCCGATCCCATTCTGGTACCCAAGATAGGTATAGAGGTTGCCGCCTGACGGGACCCGGTCCTGCCGCGGTCGCACATGAAGCTGCCCCACCATGCCCATCTGCAGGTGCTCGGGAGGAGTGATGTGGCAGTGCCAGAAGTACGTCCCGGCATCCGGAGCCAGGTAGTAATAGGTGAAGCTGGCGCCGATGTTGATGGCCACCGAAGCGTCCGGCACGCCGTCATAGAAGGAGGAAGCATTGGGGTAGCCGTGGAAGTGGACGGTGTGCTGCTCGAACAGGTCCGGGCGCATGATCATGCCCACGTTGGTGAGCGTCAGGAAAAATTCGTCGTCCTCGTCAAACGCAGCCAGCGGCGCCGGGATGTTGCCGTTCATCAGTCCGATGTCGATGATGGGGCGGGGATCCACGTGCCCGTCGTATTGCGGCGGGGTCGACGCGGTCGGACCCGTCAG
>DATAIH010000135.1:0-2339 GCA_036262755.1 Candidatus Acidiferrum sp. | reverse complement strand
GATGGCTCCCATTCGCTGCTGATTCGATCGATGCGCCGGCCCGCTTCAGGAACTCCAAGGCGGTCGGGGCGGTGTTTGGACTGACACCCGCAAAGTATCAGTCGGGCGAGAACGACCGAACCGGCGCAATATCGCGGTGCGGGGACGAGATGATGCGGATGATGCTCTACGAAGCGGCCCAAAGCATGCTGGTGCGTACCGTGAAGTGGTCCTGGCTCAAGGCTTGGGCGATGAAGATCGCCAGGCATCGCGGGATGAAGAAGGCGATCGTCGCGCTGGCGCGTCGGTTGGCCGTGATCATGCACCGCATGTGGGTCGACGGCACCGAGTTCCGGTGGACCAGGGAAGTCGTAGCGGCTTGAGAGCTGTGCAAGATCAAATGCGATAGGAGGAAATCAAGCTACGGTGGAATGATGTCCCTCGCGGGACGATGGATGAGGTGAGTTCGTATGTCCGCTTGAGCCTGCCGTTACATTGACGGCAAGGTCGCCCAAGAGATTGTTCCACCTCGTCTTCGAATCCCATGATGGAAGATGCTATGGGGCGGCGGCGTGGATATTGCATCCATCGTTCGCTGTGAACCGATGGAGCTGCCCATGCAGACGTTGAACAACTTGAGTCGGTCCCTCATCGCCCTTGAACCAGCCAGCACATTGATTGCGGTCATCGAGATGAGCCTGTCGAGCTGGCTCGTTGCCGGTATCGTGCCTGGCATCGAGCGTCAGCCGTTGAAGAAGCTGGCGGTCGATGAGAGCGCATTACTGAGGCTGCTGCATCGATGGCGGGAGGAAGCGGAGAAAGCAGGATGCAGGATCGAACGCATTGTCGTTGCCTTCGAGGCCGGCCGTGACGGCTTCTGGTTGGCACGCTGGCTCAAGGCGCGCAGCATTGAGGCCCACGTCATTCACGCCGCGAGTGTGGCGGTGTCGCGCGAGCATCGGCGAGCGAAGACCGATCGTCTCGACGCCGAGCTGCTCAAACGTGCTTTTCTCGGCTGGCTGCGCGGCGAGCGTAATCACTGCAAGGTGGTCGCGATCCCCACATTAAAGGACGAGGATGCCAAGCGCCCTAGCCGCGAGCGCGAGAGCCTCGTCGGCGAGCAAAGTCGGATTGTCAACCGAATGAAGGCAGCGCTGATTCGGCTGGGCATCCGCGGGTTCAATCCCAAACTGAAAAGGGCCGCCGGGCGCCTTGACGGTTTGCGAACGCCCGAGGGCGAGCCGATCCCTCCGAACACGCTGGCTGAGCTGCGGCGCGACATGGAGCGCCGACGGCTCATCAGCAATCAAATTCGGCAGATCGAGGAGGCACGCCTGAAGCATTTTGAGCAAGCGCCCAATGATGGACCACACGCCATGGTGCGCCTGTTGGCGCGTGTGATTGGGGTCGGCATTGAGACGGCCGACATGCTGGTGCACGAGGTGCTGTCGCGAAACATGCACGACCGACGGGCCATAGCTCGTTATGCCGGCCTCACTGGCTCACCCGACGAGAGCGGCAGAAAACGCCGGGAGAAAGGGTTAGCCCGTTCCGGCAATGGTCGAGTTCGGCGAGGCATGGTGCAATTGGCGTGGCGATTTCTAACGTACCAGAAGGAGAGCGCCTTAGCGCAGTGGTATCGAGCTCGCACGGAGAACGCTCGCGGTGCTCGCAAGCCCATGATCGTGGCCTTGGCACGCAAGCTACTGATCGCTCTGTGGCGGTTCGCGTGGCAGGGCGTTGTACCGGACGGCGTCGTTTTGCGTCCGGCACAATGATTGGAGAACGCTGAGGGTACCCCGACAGTTTCGGCCCCGTTCGCACGCTTGTGATGGGATACCGATGACGGTTCGAGGTGGCGGATTCCCGACAAGTCCCTTGGCTTTCATGCCGATTGGAAGAATGGGTCCGCCGCTTCGGAGCTTCGCTGCCGATGCGCATGACTGCATCGTGGTTCCGGTCTTTGGACCTACCGCATACAAGGTTGTGGCGCGATTCAACCGCGCCCGAAAGCGGGCTCCCCTCTGATTGTCATCCCGACTGTATCATCGTGCTCGAAGCGTCAGGATGGAGGCCTGGCGAGATCGAACCAAGAACCCGACGATGGAAAAAATGCGTCACCCTGCTTGACTCAAAAAGCCCCATACAAGGGCCTTGGTGCCGAGTCCGGAGAGAAGCGCGAGCCCGCGAGCGACATTGACACCGCAGTCGTGGATAGTCTGAAAGCGCTTGACCCTGAATGGCCGATTAGAGAAGGCGATCGTGGCCCTGGCACGCCGGTTGGCTGTGATCATGCACCGCATATGGGTTGACGGCACCGAGTTCCGCTGGACCCGAGAACAGGCCACAGCAGCAGCAGC
>DATAIH010000134.1:0-8153 GCA_036262755.1 Candidatus Acidiferrum sp. | reverse complement strand
TCACGTGTTTAGCTACATTTCCCCGGAGCAGCGCGTGCCCCGCGACCATCCGCTGCGGCCGATTCGCAAGATGGTGGACGAGATCCTGAAGGAGCTGTCGCCGCAGTTCAATAAGATGTACTCGAAAGTAGGTCGTCCGTCGATTCCGCCGGAGCAGTTGTTGCGCGCGCAGCTGTTGCAGATGTTGTATTCGGTGCGCAGCGAGCGGCTGCTCATGGAAGAGATGGACTACAACATTTTGTTCCGCTGGTTCGTGGGGCTGAATATGGATGATGAGGTCTGGGACGCGACGGTGTTCACCAAGAACCGCGACCGGTTGCTGGAGGCCGAGCTAGCCAAGAACTTTCTGGCGCGGGTGGTGGCACAGGCGCGCGACAAGGGGTGGACTTCGGACGAACACTTCACTGTGGACGGCACGCTGCTGGAAGCGTGGGCCAGCCTGAAAAGTTTTCAGCGGAAAGACAAAGAGGATGGGTCTCCGCCGGAGGATCCCGGAAATCCCAGCGTGGATTTTCATGGGGAGAAGCGCTCCAACCAGACACACGAATCGAAAAGCGATCCGGAGGCCCGGTTGGCGCGAAAAGGCCCGGGCAAGGAGGCGAAGTTGAGCTACTGCGGGAATCTGCTGGTGGAGAATCGCAACGGATTGATTGTGGACAGCCGCGTGTGGGAGGCCACGGGCATCGCCGAGCGCTACGGCGCACTGGAGATGCTGCAGGAGATTCCAGGAACCGGGCGCGTGACGGTGGGCGGCGACAAAGGGTTCGACACCGCGGATTTTGTGCGCGAATGCCGGAACATGGGGATGACGCCGCAGGTGGCGCAAAACCTGAAACGCAGAGGCGGCAGTGCCATCGACAGTCGAACCACGCAACACCAGGGTTACGCCATCAGCCAGAAGAAAAGGAAGCGCATCGAAGAATGTTTTGGTTGGCTGAAGACCATCGCGTTGTTGCGCAAAGTGCGTCATCGCGGAACCTTGAAGGTAGATTGGATCTTTGCCTTCGCGTGCGCAGCCTACAACCTGGTGCGCATGCGTAACCTGATGGCTGCGACAGTTCGGGCGCAGTAAGTCCGGGCCGTAGTGTCTTCGAACGAAGCGGAACCCGTAGTTAGAACGTGCAGCGGAACAAAAACCAGCGAGAAATAGACTCACAACACAAAAACTAAGTGCATAAGGGAAAAGAATCACTCGCTAAACGCGTTTTTTCCGCAGCCTGCTAGGGTGCAATTGTTAGGAAGGATGATCTTGTTAGGAAAGGAGGCTGCAACGGACAGAAAATATAGTGGGTTTCGTAGGGGCCGTGGGGATCGAAACTGCATCCCGCCACTTCTAAGTCTCCGATAGAGCGCGTTACCGACCGCTCCCAAACCAATTGTTAGAAAGCAACCGGGAAGGGCGCGCGCGCCCTCCTTCGGTCGAAACAGAGCGCCTTACGTTGGAGCACGGCGATACAGCAGCTTGGTAGTCGCCGTATGTGTAGGAACCAGTGCTGCAATTGGTCTGACGGTTCGGCTCGGAAAATGATCTTTAGGGATTCGTAAAAGGGAGGATGGAAATCATGGGAATGAATTTGCTCAAACAGTCAAGCGTGAAGGGATGGCAAGCCGTTGCCGCGGCTGTGTTTTGGTTTGTCGCAGGATCGCTTATTACTGCCCGCATGATGCAACCCGAACCGGTGCGGGCCGGCAGCGATCGCGTTTATGAGCTCAACATTTATCACGCAGTTCCGGGCAAAGGACAGGATCTGGAAGCTGTGTGGCGAGACGCTTCTAAGGTAGTCGCCGCACATGGAATCAAGATCCTGGGATACTGGGTGCCGAACGAGAATCCTGCATGGAAAGATACATTCATCTACGTGGCAGAATTCCCAAGCCGGGAAGAAGCCAACAAACAGTGGGACGCGCTTCATGCCGACCCCTTGTTTAGGCCTTACATTGAAGCCGCCAAACCCTTTATTGAGCGAGTGGAGAGGCGCTTTCATGTTGATGAAATCTACATGCGACCAACGGATTTCTCCCTGGCAGATTAAATCAGTGCGCCTGGCCGTCGTTGTGCAGAAAGGCCGCGCCTTCATGCTCCAGCTGGTGTGACCCCAGAGCGGCGCTCATTGGCCGCGACTCGGAATCGATCGCTGAAGATTGTTTTTCCGCTTGAACGAAACGCGCTTTGTACTCAGAGAGTCGCGTTACTTAAGTCGGCAAGCATCCTTGTCGATGGCATTCTGCCTCGCGACAGAAGCAACAGTTCGTTGTGCCTATCGACGTCCGGGTCATAATTCATACTCGGGCTCGGCTCGCACCAGAATAGCTCGGCCTCCGCGCGCCGGATGGCGCCTCAACATACTCCGTCTCGGGCCCATTTTCATGGTTCGCTTGTGATTCGAAAAACCATTTTTATTCGTATCTGAGCGCCACGATCGGATCCACGCGCGACGCCCGGAGCGCCGGTAGGACGCACGCTGCCAACGCCACACTTCCCAGAGCCACGCCCACGCCAATAAACGTCAGTGGGTCGCGCACGGCCACGCCAAACACCAAGCTCGAGAGCGCCCGCCCGAGCGCCAATCCGCCCAACAGCCCAAGTCCAATTCCAACCACCGCGACGCGCATGCCCTCGCGCACAATCAACCGCAACACGCCTTGCCGCGACGCTCCGAGCGCCATACGCACGCCAATCTCGCCAGTCCTTTGGCTCACCGAGTACGCCAGCACGCCATAGATCCCAATCGAAGCAATCAGCAGCGCCACGGCAGCAAACACGCTCAGCAACACCGTGTTCAGCTTCGGCTGCGCTGCGCTGTTCGATACCCACTCATCCATCGTGCGCACATGTGCCAGCGCCAGTTCGCCATCCAACTCATGCACTTTCTCCCGAATGCCCGGCAGCAGCGCTTCCGGCGAACCACCGCTTCCCGTACGCACCACAACATCCATCAGCGGCCAGACGCGCCAAGACATCGGGTAGTACAGCGCCGGCGACTCCTGCGTCAGCGCGGTGCTGCGCACGTCGCCGACGACACCCACAATCGTAAACGCAATGCGCGGGTCCGCCAATCGGCGAAGCGTTCGCCCAAGCGGGTTGGCGTCTCCCCAAAATTTCTTCGCCGTCGACTGACTCACGACCATCACCGGCGTTGCGGGCGCGGGCCCGTCCGCATCCGTAAAGTCACGCCCGCGCAGGATCGGTATGCCCATCGTCTTAAAATACCCAGGACTCGCGATGCGCCAATCAATCGGCACAGCGGTTCCCGGCGGCAGCACGCTCTGATCGGTGGTGATCATCGGATGCGTCGTATAATTCCCTACGCCAAACGGAATACCCGACTCGACCGCCGTGCCGCGCACGCCGGGCAACGAATCCAGTGCATCAATCAGTGCGCGATAAAACTGCTGCGCCGGTCCATTCAACGGATACTTCGCCGGGGGTGGCGCCAACTGAAACGTAATCAGTCCATGCGATTCAAATCCCAAACGCACGCGCCCCAAATTCGCCAGGCTCCGAATAAACAGCCCCGCCCCAATCAGCAGAATAGTTGCCAGCGCCAACTCTGCCGCCGCCAAGCCATTCCTCAGCCGCGCCGACATTCTTCCCGACGAACCACGACCGCGCTGCCGCAGCACAATGTTCAAATCGGCCTTCGCCGTGCGCAGCGCCGGGGCAATTCCAAAAATTAAGCCCGTTAACACAGTCAAGCCCAGGGCAAACCACAGCACCGGCGCGTCCATTTCCACCGTGGGAATCGGCAACGTATTCGGCGCCAGCGTGCTATTGATCAACTTCACAGCCCACATCGCCACCAATCCTCCACCAATGCCTCCGGTCAGTGAAAGCGCTAAGCTCTCGACCAACAACTGGCGCACGAGCCTGCCTTGGCTCGCGCCAATCGCGGTTCGCACCGCCATTTCGCTTTGCCGCGACGCCGCCCGCGCCAGCAGCAAATTCGCGATGTTCGCGCAGGCAATCAACAGCACAAAACCAACGGCGCCCAGCAGGACTAGCAGCCCCGTCTTCAAGTTCGTGCTCACGAAGGTGTCGAACAAACTGATCAACTGGATGCCCCAGTCGCGAATCTCCGGATACTGCTGGCCCATGTGCACGGAGATAGTGTCCATCTCGGCCTGCGCTTGCGCCATAGTCACACCAGGCTTCAGCCTGCCCAGCGTGAAAATCACGTGGTTCAATCGAATCTCTTTTGCCGGATCGATCACCAGCGGCGTGTAGACGTCACCGCCCGAAATCAAGTTCAACGCCGCAGGCGCTACGCCCACCACCATCGTTGGCGTGTCGTTCAACGTAATCGTCCGCCCGATGATCCCCGGGTCGGCGCTGAAGCGCCTTTTCCACAGCCCTTGGCCAATCATCGCGACGGGTGCCGTCCCGGGCTTCTCTTCGTCTGCCGTAAACGCCCGGCCCACAATCGGCGGAATCCCCAGCATATGGGTCAGCGCCGGACTGATGCGGTTGCCCGTCAACTGCTCTGGCTCGCCCGCGCCCGTCAATGTGTAATTCGCCGATGCGATCGCCGCCAACTCGTCAAACGTGTGCATCGCCTCGCGCCACGAAAGAAAGTTCAGCACCGAGGAGCCGAAGGCCGACAAGTTCAGCTTGTCGTTCTTCTCGGCCACTTGGACCAACCGGTCCGGCTTCGCATAGGGCAGCGGCTTGAGCATCACCGCGTTCACCACGCTGAAAATCGTTGTATTCGCCGCAATCGCCAGGAGAATCGTCAGAACTGCCGTCGCCGTAAACACCGGCGCCCGCCGCATCATCCTAAGCGCATACGCAACGTCGGCCCACATCAGCGCCTCCTTGCGTTAGTCAATTCGGTCACGGATCGGTAGATCATACGCCGTTCGACGGACTTGAACCTATTGCTCTTCTCGGTACCTCGTCAGCCCATTGCCGGAGCAGCTGCGGGCTGCGGCTTCACCGCCTGCCGGGGAACGTCAACCTCCGCGAACATCTGCTGCTTGTGTCAGGCGCGGCCAGGAGTATTCATGAGACGCCTAGTTCATGTAGTAACCGTACAAGGCTCGCGGAATCGCGCAGAAAGAAGTAGCGACGTTCTTTAGGGAGAATTCTAATCCGGAGATCGGGTTCTTTCAGGTTTAGCTGGCGCACGAAATTATCGAAATAGGCTTCGTATTCATCTTCGTCCTCCTCGATGACCTTTAATGCCTCCTGGTCATTGATAGCAAATGGCTGTTCTTCCAACCTGCCACGGGCGAACACAAGAAGTGTCGGAATTAATTTGTTCGGAATCTCAAAAGGGCTGGAGACGGACCAAGGAGGATCCAGACAGTGACACAATTGAGCTTTATGCGCCTCAGCTTTGCTTCTATGAAAAATCAGAGAGTCCTCGTCCTTACTTTCTGGCAGTTCCTCACCATACTCCAATGCGGCTTCGAACACTTCGCGCGCATCTTCGCATTCTCCCGCGTTCGGAATGCGCAATCCGCATTGTCGGCAGATGATCGGTGGGTGCGGTATGGAGCCCCGCTGCTTTCAATTATAGTTTGCCAATGGATGATTTAAGGAACCAGGCCGAGAACGTGCCTAGCTTGCGCAAGCCGCACGTCTCTCAGGCAAGGTTGGCGCGCAATCGGCTTCGACTACAACAACCTGTTAGATCAAATTCGGAACTGATACAGTGAATGATGTGCTGACCTTCAGCGCGAATGCATTCTGACTGTGGAGCGGATCATTTGACGCCAACCATTTGGATTATTGCTGCCATACTGATCGGGCCAAAACAGACGACCCCACTCACTAAGTCTGCGCATGGCACGCTGATAATAGTCAGCGCCACCAAATCTTCAATCGTTATCGCCGCGGACAGCGGGTTAGTACAGAACGGCAAAATAATCTCAACCAAGCAGCAAAAGATTATCCCCGCAGGCCATGATTCGGCGTGTTTTCTTGTGGGCTTGGTATATGGCGTACTTACGGGCCATACTGAGCGCGAGAACTTAGCAGCTACGGTGCGTGCATGGGTAGCCAAACATCCGCATGCTGGCGTTCGGCAGACACATCAGGGCGTAACCGACGCCATTACAACTGACCTGACAGATGTTAGAGTTCCTGGCCTTCAAGCTCTCTCTACGGTATCGGTTGGCTGTGTCGGATTTGACGGTGGCACGCCTGTCATAGTCAATAGCGACATTTACCTGCAAACCGATTCTGGACCGCACGTCATCAAAACCGACCATGTTCTGCTACCTGGACTGGTAATTCCTGTAGGTTGGACAAGCACGACGGCAGAAATGTTGCGGGGTGATCGGGCCGCACTAGAGTCCTTTAAGAGCGAACCAATTGTGCGCAAGTATCGAGAAGCGAGCCGAAACGGCAGGTTAGCGTCGCTCACAGAACGCGACTTGCTATCCGTCAGTTCGGCATGTCTCAAGGCAACGGAAACACACGCAGCGCAGAACTTTGATCCCGATGCATCTGAAGTTTCAGCGCCAAACCACTTTGCAGTTATCGATAAGCAGAAGGGATTCAGATGGGTACAGGTAATGTGAGGACGGAGTGCCAAGAGCCTGTTTAGCCGGTTCAAGCCCTGAAAGACAGGCAATTGATAAAGTACACCAAATCGAGAAGCGCGTAGAGAGAGCGTTGCCCTGAAGCCTCCCGGCCTCACGACCCCGCTTGAAGTACCTTTAAGGCCGCCCCATGCTGCCCCGCCGACGCGCGGAGCCTCGCCACTTTCGAGCAGTTGCTTGAGCGCCCGTTGTCCTGGCGCCTTGGCGCGCCGTGCGGTTACTCTCGTGGCGGTTCGGGCAGTAGCGCCTTCAGAGTCTCGACCAGCTTTGACAGCCCATCTCCCTTGGCGATCACCGCATCCAACCCAATTCCTGGGGACACCCAGTTTCCTAAGTCGACCGACAAAGTGCTGAAGCCGACAATCTTGACATGGGGAAGCTCGCTGCGCAGAAGCGACACCGTCACCAGGCTATCTTGTACCGGGACCCTCAGATGGAGGAGTATCAAGTCGCAGGCGGACTCCTTCGCTTTCTGGATCGCGGATGCATCGTTGTCTACCGTGGCGCACGCTTTGTAGGAGGTTGTGGCTTCGATGAACTCCCGAAGAGCACCGCTCACGGCGGTACGATCATCAATAACAAGGAGTCAGGGCCTGCGCTCGCTGGTCATAGGCGCGAAAAATTACTACGATTCGTGGCCAGAAACAATACGGAAAGTCGTATTTTTCCGCGCTGTCGTCAAGCACCTGGTCTTTTTACAATTTTTACAACTTCCCTCGAAGTACAGCCCTTTCAATCCAGTTCTAGCATGTGCTCGCCAAGGCCAGGTCTGCCTTCCAACTTCAATCCAGTTCGTAGCCTGAGTCTGTTTTTGGTTGAGAGGGTTAGGGGCCAAGCTCGACCATCACACCAGAGTGAAAAAAGGACTTTCTTGGCTTGTGTCGATTTCGCATTCTTGGCCCACGAACAGCGCTGATTGAGGTTTCTCCTTTAGATTTTGCAGGGCTCCAGCGCGACACTTTTCAATCGGCGCGACTTTTGCCCTTTGAATCACTGCACTACGTTCACCGCAAAAAGCCCTCAGTCTCGGCTTGCCGGCCAGCGCTCATCAATCCGCCTGAGAATCAGTTCGGCGTTACAGATGGCGTCCGCAATGGCGCACTCCCGCGCCGGGCAGGGCTTGCTTCCGATCTCGTGGAGTTTCCGGGCTGCCAGGATCGTTGCGGCAAAAAGGATTGCGTATTTCCGCTGCTCATCCATTGAGTCCTCCAGCGGAAACGGGGAGTCGAGTTTACCTCAGAGAATCAAATAGAATCAAAGCCAGCCATCGAAGTAGAATCCTTTCGTCATGCCAAGGCGGACCAACAGCGCTGACGCCGCACGTAGAGCAGAAGTGCGCAGGCTATTTGTCGAGCGGCTTCCACCGGGAGGACGCATCGGGACTAACCTTTTGAAATTCTATGGTTGGCTGGAGCGGAATTACCCCGAATTGCTCCCTCGAGAAAAAGGCGATCCATACCAGCACTTGAAGGTGGACCTAGAAGGCCTATACACGGATTGATTGTCCCGCTGTCTCACCCATACGCCCCACCTACTTCATTGAAACCCGTATGAGCGATGTCCTCCAGAGATCCCACCTTGCTGGTCCACCTTCCATTGGGAAGCTG
>DATAIH010000133.1:0-2698 GCA_036262755.1 Candidatus Acidiferrum sp. | reverse complement strand
GGCCGGGTGTACATTCCCAAGGTCGGCTCGGTTCGTATCCGCCAGTCGCAAGCGGTGGGTACGACGAAGAGTGCCACCTTCAAACAGGATGCGGCGGGGAATTGGGAGGTGATGCTGGTAACCGAGTTCGACATGCCCAATACGCCGTTGCCGGCTGCCCGTCCGGCCGCGGTAGTCGGCGTGGACCTGGGGTTGCACGACTTCGCGGTGGTGTCGGATGGAGAGCGGGTTGCGGTGCCGCGATTCTTCCGCCAGGCCGAGCGAAAACTGCGTCGTGCCCAGCGCCGGCTGAGCCGCCGCGGAAAGCAAAGCCGGCGCCGGCTGCGGGCCAAGCGCAAGGTGGCGCTGATCCACCGCCGCATAGCCCATCAGCGGGCAGATTTTCTTCATAAACTCACCACCGGTCTGGTGAGGAAATACGAAGGCATCGCGATTGAGGACCTGAGCGTTCGTGGGAGAGTAGGCTGGCGGAATTTCACCACCAGCCTCTCGCAGAACCGAGCGTGAAGCTCTCACCTCACTCGGCTCCCATCAGGCGAACGTGCCGGTCATCCCGATTTTCCAGTGAACGAAGAGATCCGGCTGTTCCCGCGCAAGCCTGTGTAGAAATTGGCTCGCTTGGGCTTTGCGGTGTTTAAAGCGCTTGAACTTACGCATCGCCCAGGCACGGAGCGTCTGGTTGACGTACCGAAGCAGGGGAAACAGCGCCGCGGGGGTATAGCGTCCGTAATACTCGATCCATCCTCGAAGGAGGGGATTGAGCAGCTTGGCTATATCCTGTAACGATCGCTGCGTTTGATGTCGTAGTTGCAAGTCCCGAATCGTCTGCCGCATGGCCTTCATCGCCGTGGAGCTAACTGCGGGCGTGAACCCGCAGAACCGTACTTTGCTCCCGCGACGTTGGACCCGACGGGGGCGAAAACAGTACCCGAGAAAGTCAAATTTGACGTTCGGATACTTGCTTTTCGCATTCCCGTTCTTGCAGTAAACGACTTTGGTTTTCGTCGGATGCATCTGGAGGTGACATTCTGTCAACCGAGTCTGAAGCTCAACCTTGAGGGTCTCCGCTTCCTGCTCCGTACGGCAGTGCACCAATCCATCGTCCGCATACCGACACCATGGGAGGTCGGGATGTGTTCGCGCCATCCAGAGATCAAACGTGTAGTGCATGAAGAGGTTGGCCAGAATTGGGCTGACCACGCCACCCTGCGGGGTGCCGCGGCTTCGCTCAACCTTGGTTCCATCTTCCTGCACCATGGGTGCTTTGAGCCATCTTTCGATGTACAACAACGCCCACTTGCACGTTACGTGTTTCCGAACAGCCCGTAGCAAAAGCTCGTGGTCGATGTTGTCAAACAGGCCTTTGATGTCGAACTCTAAAACCCAGTGAAACTTCCAGCACCGCTCTCGCGTAACTCCGACGGCACCCAAGGCCGATTTATTCGGCCTGTAGCCAAAGGAGTCTGCTAGAAAGATTGGATCTAGAATCGGCTCAATCACCAGCTTAACAACCATCTGGGCCACGCGATCAGCCACGGTGGGCACTCCCAAAATCCGTGTCCCCCCACTCTTCTTGGGAATGGGGACGGCGCGCACCGGCGGTGGAAAGTAGGTTCCCGAGCTCATCCGATTCCAGATCTTGTACAGGTTGCCTGACAAGTCGGCCTCGAACTGCTCGATCGTCTGCTCGTCCGCACCGGCCGCTCCGCGATTGGATTTGACCGCTTTGTACGCTTCGTACACCAAGCGCTTATCGATGTTGAACGGTTTGTTTGTCGCATGCATCGAGTTCATCCTGTTTCCAGTTGTTTCGCTAAATGCGACCACCTGACCCGACCCCTTTGCTCCGGCCCCATTACAGGACCTTCATCGCTCCTACGAGTCGGTCCGCCCCAGTGCTCCGCCTCGGTACTCTCGCCTCGCAGTTTTGGCTGCTTGAACTTCTCCCTTGACATCGGAGCTACTGGTTCCTGCAGTTCCGTGCAATCGCCTGCATCCGCTTCACGCCCTCTCTACGCCGGCCGCCACCCGTTCAGTCATCAGGCATCCAACGGGTTCATCCCAGGTAACCAGACCGCCCCTGGTTTCGACGACACTTAAGTTTTAACGACGCGTCTTCGAAAGGTTCACTTTCGTTCGTCTCTCGGATGCACACCTGCACGAGTTTCCCTCGCGCTTTTCCTCCAACGCACACCACCACGGCTTTTGACCGCAGCAGCTTGAAGGTGGTTTGAGACCTGCTCCTGAAAGCCGATCCCGAGGGGCCTACCCTCATCAATTACACAGCTTGTCTACGTTTAATTTAGGTCATGTGACCTCCTTATCCGTATACTTCTGCAGCACACGCCTGGCGAGAACCAAGCTGGCCAAATCGGTGACCGATGCCTCCTTCGGAGAGTTCCGAAGGCAGTTGGAATACAAGACGATCTGGCACCGCAAACATTTGGCGGTGATCGATCGCTTTTTCCCCTCCAGCAAGATGTGCCACGCGTGCGGCGCACGGAACGAGGCCCTCACGCTGGCCGATCGTAGCTGGAGGTGCGGTTGCGGTGCGGTGCAGGATCGCGATCTCAATGCTGCCCTCAACCTTCGATCCGAAGGTTGGAAGGTTCTCGCGGCGGGATACGCCGAGAGGATAAACGCTCGTGGACCCGGTGTCAGACTCCCTCAGCTGGGAGCAGTCGGGGTGGAAACGAGA
>DATAIH010000132.1:0-1999 GCA_036262755.1 Candidatus Acidiferrum sp. | reverse complement strand
TGCTGCCGGAAAATCTGCGGCCCTCGCCCGATGCTGGCTGGATTGGTCTGCTTGGCTCCCGGCTCACGGCCATCTCCGCCATTTTTGGCCTTTGCGTCCTGGGATCCCTCAAGCCGCGCAAATGGCATCTCGCTGGCTTCGGAGTTTGCGCGCTGATCTTCTTTGCCTTTCTTTACCAGGACACCGCGTGGTTGAACCGCCTGGAAGCGAATGCCGAGGCACTGACGAGGGGGCTGGCTCCCGGGACGCGTGTCGTTGTTACCATGGATGCGCCCCCGGGCTCGCGGATACAGTTTATCCATCACTCGGTGGAGCGCGCCTGTATCGGACACTGCTTCAGTTATGAGAATTATGAGCCTGCTTCGCGCGAATTTCGCGTCCGCGTTCGCGAAGGAAGCCCGGTCGTCACTTCTTCAACGGATGCGGCGGAGGACATGGCCTCGGGCGACTATGAAGTGGACCAAACCGATCTTCCGCTGAAGCAGATTTACCAATGCGACCGAGCCGACCTGACCAAGCTGTGTATCCGAGACCTTAACGCGGGTCAAGATCTGAGCCCGCCGTCTGAAGACAAGCCTGGCCACCGCTGAGAGCTGGACGCCGGTCAACGGTAAGAGCCGTGCCCCCTGCAAGGGCCGCGAAAATGTCGGAAGACAAATTGGCTCTTGTAGCAGGCCAATTCCTGCTAAAATTGACCAAAGGTGAGAGACAATGCTGCCACTTCATCTGCAGCCGCAAAGCCACGTCCCTCTGTATGTTCAGCTTCGTGACCAATTACGCGCCTTGGTGCATGCCGGTGACTTGCGTCCGGGCGACCGTATTCCGGCAAGCCGCGAACTCGCCACCATGCTGGGCGTGCACCGCACCACGGTGGCCAACGCCTACGCCGAGTTGGAATCGGAAGGATTGATTCAAGGACATGTAGGCCGCGGGACGTTCATCAAGGGCAACGGAAACGGACTGAAAATCACGCCGCCCGCCCCACCGGTACTCAATGGCAACGCAGGCATTCGCTGGGAACTGTTGTTTGCCGATGAGCGCGGGGAAGAGGTCCTGAGCCGGCTGACGGCCGGTGTGCCGGAAAATGCCTTGTCGTTCGTGATGGCCTGCCCCGCGGCAGAGTTTTTCCCCATCGATGAACTGCAAACCTGCGTGAACGCGGTGCTTCGCCGCGAAGGCACGGAAGTCTTGAATCTGGGTCCGTCGGACGGCTATCCGCCATTGAAAGCGGCACTGTTGGAGCTGCTGCATCAGGATGGGATTGCTGCCAAAGACGAGAATCTGCTCATCACCGACGGATGCCAGCAATCGTTTGATCTGATCAGCAAGGCGTTCGTGCGGCCCGGCGATTCGGTCATCATGGAAAACCCGACCTATCCGGGCGCGGTGTCCATTTTTCACGGAGCGCGGGCACGCTGCCTCAGCGTGCCGATGCGCACGCAGGCGGAGCCGGGTGCGACGCTGGGGCTGGACCTGGAAGCGTTGGAGGCGACGCTTGCGGCCAATCGCGTGAAGCTTATTGTCTTGACGCCCGATTTTCAGAATCCCACGGGCATTTCCATGCCCTTGGCTTCGCGCCGAAAACTGCTGGAGCTGGCCGGACGTTATCAGGTTCCGGTGGTGGAGGACCATATTTACGCAAGGCTGCATGCGCGGGAAGAGCGCGTGCCGTCGCTGAAGCAGCTGGACCGTTCGAATCTGGTGATTCACATCGACAGTTTCGCGAAGGTGGCCTTCCCGGGATTGCGAGTGGGATGGGTTGTCGCTCCGCCTCAAGCCATCGAACGGCTGCGCGTGGTGAAGCAGAGTACCGACCTGCATACCGATCAATTGGCACAAGCTACGCTAGCGGAATTTTTGCGCCGCGGGCTTTTCAGCAAGCACCTGGCGAAAATGCGCAAGGTATACACCGCGCGGCTGGTGGCGCTCGACGAGGCTTTGCGAAGGCACATGCCGGAAGGGGCGCGGTGGAATCGGCCGGAAGGCGGGATGTGCATGT
>DATAIH010000131.1:0-1579 GCA_036262755.1 Candidatus Acidiferrum sp. | reverse complement strand
GCCGACGAGGTGATCGAGTGAGTTGCCATGGGCGCTGCGCACCCGGATGCATGAAACAAGGTAAGCTGTGCTGCGGTCGGCGCGGAGGTCGGCGTCGCCTTGGTGCGAGCGAGCCCGTGAGTGAGTTTGACCGGAGGCCCTTTGAGCACCGGTAATTGTCGTCAACGGATAGCGATTTGCCCGAATGGGTGAATGCATCCCGGAACACGGTAAGAAGAGTTCAAAGAGCAAGGGCTTCATGCCGGCCGCGCCTTAGGGAGGTGGCGATGAAGACGTTGCATAAAAGGTGCGCGGGTCTCGATGTGCACAAGGCGGAGGTGGTGGCGTGCCTGCGCGTTATCACGAACAGGAAGGTTGGGCGGGAGGTTCGCCGTTTCCCGACGACGACACAGGGATTATTGGCGCTTGCCGAGTGGCTGGAGAATGCGGGATGCACGCATGTGGCGATGGAAGCGACCGGCGTGTACTGGAAACCGGTCTGGCACATTCTCGAAGGACATTTTGTGTTGATCTTGGCGAATGCGGCCCACGTGAAAAACGTGCCTGGGCGCAAGAGTGACGTGAACGACGCGACTTGGCTTGGGGACCTGTTGGCGCATGGCCTGATCCGGTCAAGCTTCGTGCCGCCACCAGAGATTCAGGAGCTGCGCGATCTGACCCGAACGCGCAGGCAGTTAACGCGCGAGATCGTGCAGCATGTGCAGCGTATCCAAGCGGTTCTGGAGGAGGCGAACATCAAGCTGTGTTCGGTGATCACAGACATCATGGGCGCCAGCGGGCGGCGCATGTTGAAGGCCATGATCGCAGGCGAGACGGATGCCGAAAAGCTCGCCGCGCTTGGCCATGAGCGTCTCGGCTGCACGCGGGCTGAGCTGGTGGAAGTTCTCACCGGCTGTGTCCGGGAGCATCATCGGTTCCTGCTCGGTCAGCATCTGCGGACGATTGAGCAATTGGAAGACAGCATCGCAGCCTTCGATGCTCGCATTGAGGGCGCGCTGTCGCCCTTTCATGACATCGTCGAGCGGCTGAAGGAGGTGCCGGGGCTTGCTGCGACCGCCACCGAGACCGTGATCGCTGAGATCGGA
Organism: Candidatus Acidiferrum sp.; assembly: GCA_036262755.1. Lineage (GTDB taxonomy): Bacteria > Acidobacteriota > Terriglobia > Acidiferrales > UBA7541 > Acidiferrum. The sequence continues at coordinate 494 of DATAIH010000131.1, read as the reverse complement.
ACCAACATGAGCCCGTTCCCAACCGCGGGGCATCTTCTCTCCTGGGCGGGATTCGTTCCGCGCCTCGACGAGAGCGCCGGCAAGCACCGCTCAACGCGGATTAGGAAGGGAGCCCCCTGGCTCAAGCCGGTACTGGTGCAAGCTGCGTGGGGCGCAGCGCGCAAGAAGAACAGCTATTTCCAAGCCCAATTCCTCCGTCTCAAAGCGCGCCACGGCGCCAAGAAGGCAGCGATCGCGGTTGCCGCGTCGATCCTGACAACCGTCTACCACATGCTGCGGGATGGTACTTGCTACCAGGACCTCGGCCCCGAATACTTCACTCGCCGTAATCCGGCCAAAGCCGCGGCCAGACTCGCCAACCGCATCCGAAATCTCGGCTATCATGTTGAAATCAGAGCTGCCGCATGAAGCACCGAATCCAGTTTCTAAGAAGGTAATCGGGCGGAAGATTGTCGCCAAGTCCGTCGCGCTCCTGAACCCCTGCGTAGAGTTCT
>DATAIH010000130.1:0-16992 GCA_036262755.1 Candidatus Acidiferrum sp. | reverse complement strand
AAGCCAAACTCGTGGGAAACAAGCCCGCGGCGAACGGCGTGAGCGGCTTGCTCGCCTTGAATGAAGGTGCGGGCAAGCTGGTCCTCTACGATGCCCGTACCGGCGCAAAACTCGACCAGCTTTTATTTCCGGACCAGATCGCCTATTCGCACTTTTCCGATGACGGAAAACGCCTCTTTGTCCTCACGCAGGATCAGCTGGCATTCGTGTTGGACGTGAGCGGAGTCGCACACCTGCCCTCAGCGCCATCCAGCAATTAGCTTCGCCTGCTCGAGCGCGAGCAGCAGTTTCTCGCCGTCGCGGCAACGCGCTATTTGTGGTGGTCGCGAAGGAGGGCGGTCAGATCTGTCAACCGGTCTAAATAAAGGTCTGCGGGATAGGCCGCGCGGTCGTGCGTGCCAAATCCATAATTCACCGCCGCGGCTAGCGTCCCCGCGTTTCGCGCGGTCTGCACGTCCACTTCAGAGTCGCCGACCATCATGGTTTCTCCGGCCGTCGCACCAAGGTCCTCTAGAATTTTTCTCGCGCCCAGGGGGTCGGGCTTCTTGGTTTCAAAACTGTTCCCGCCATACACTGCGCGGAAATATTTCGCGAGCCCCAATCCTTCCACAATCCTCCTACTCACGCGCACGGGTTTGTTCGTCAACACTGCCATGGGAAATTGGCGCAGCTCTTCGAGCGCCTCCGCAACCCCCGCATACGGGCGCGTGGAATCCAGCTTGTGCTCTTCGTAGTGCGCCAGAAAAAACTTGAGCGCCTGCTCGCACTCCGACTCGCTGGCCCCGTTGCCGAGCGCACGCGCGACCAGCTTCGGCGCACCGTGCCCGATATAACCGGAGATGGTGTCTTCGTGGAGCTTCTCGCGCCCCATCTTCTGTAGCATCGCGTTGACGGAGCGGATAAGGTCTTGTTTCGAATCAATCAGCGTGCCGTCCAGATCAAAGATCAGCGCGCGAACCGCCGAGAAATCCAAAGCTGCCATAGAAATTCATTTTAATATGCCCGGCGCTCCACCGCCGTCATCACCCCCTCCACCATCGCGTACGGCGAAAGCGTTCATTTCGGAGGACACGACAGATAGCGTTGGCCGATAATTCCGATCCGTAGGATAACATCGAACAGAAACCGCTGGCCTTCCGCCGTTTCCCGTTTTTTCAGATTTCTCCGTTCTTCGCGTAAACTGGAACGTTTTGCGGTTGGCACTTCCTCGTCGGGGGAGATCCCATGGCTCAGGTTGTTCCCTTTCGCGCCCTTCGCTACAACCCGGCCCTCGTCCCGCTCGAACGCGTTCTCACCCAGCCTTACGACAAGATCTCTCGAGCCATGCAGGACAAATACTACGCTGCCGATGCTCACAACCTCGTAACCCTCGAGAAGGGCCGTAGCAATTCAAGCGATACGACCGGGAACAACGTCTACACCCGCGCCGCCACGGCACTCGCGGAGTGGATTGCCAGTGGCATTTTGCGGCAGGATCCTGCGCCTTGGTTCTACGCTTATTCTCAGGAATACGCGGTCCCCGGGGCGGAAGAGCGCCGCATCCGCCGCGGCTTTATCGGCGCCGGCCGGCTCGAAGAATATTCCGGCGGCGTAGTTTTTCGACACGAGCGAACCCTCTCCGGCCCCAAAGCCGACCGCCTGGAACTCCTTCGCCACACCGAGACGCACACCGGCCAGCTCTTCATGCTCTATTCCGATCCTCGGCGACGCGTCGATGAAATCCTCGCCCAGGCGGAATCTGCGACTCCGGATAGCGAGCTTCGGGATGAATACGGCGTCATCCACCGACTCTGGACGGTTTCCCGTTCCCGCGACATCTCTGAAATTCAGCTCGCCATGGCCGACCAGAAGCTGGTCATTGCCGATGGCCACCACCGCTACGAAACGGCCCTGGCGTACCGCGACGAATGCCGCGCCCGCGCCGGCAAAATTAACCCCGACGCGGCCTTCGAACACGCCATGATGACGTTCGTCAACACCGCGAGCGAGGGCCTCACCATCCTTGCCACCCACCGCGTCGTCGCGCACATTCACGATTTTTCGTGGCCTGCCATCCGCCGCCACCTCGAACCGTGGTTTGCCGCCGAGGAGTTTCCCCTCGCGAACAACGCCAGCAAAGCCGAAGAGTCGAACAGATTCCTCTCCTACCTCCATAGCGCTCGGTCTCGGCGCGCCATCGGTGTGTACCCCGCAGCAGGTTCGCAACGACGCGCCCTCTACGTTCTCACGCTCCGCGACGGCGTCAGTCTGGCCCAGCTTCTTCCGCGTCTCTCGCCGCTCCAGCGCGAGCTTGACGTCGTCCTGCTCCACGAAGGAATCCTCGAGCCCGCTCTGGGCATCACGCCCCGGGCCGTGACCGCGGAAGCTCATCTCACCTACGAACGCGAAGCGAGTGCCGCGCTCGACGCCGTCGACTCCGGCCGCGCGCAGATTTGTTTCCTTCTGAATCCATGTGAGGTCGAGCAAGTCATGAAAATCGCCACGGCCGGCGAAGTCCTGCCGCAGAAATCCACCGACTTTTATCCCAAGCTTCTCAGTGGCATCACCATGTACCGCGTCGCTGCCTCATAGCCGCCGCGGCGCGGCGCGCTTTGATCTGATTGCACCTGCTTTACCGCTTGTGCAACACACCGAACTGGCATAAAGTAGCCGCCTATCCCTGGAAGCATTCGACCGCCCTCCCATCGGGAAAAGCGAAGGGAGCACTCATCATGTCGTCCTCCATCAAGCGGGTTTTGTCGTTGTCGCTTCTCGCAATTCTTTGGGTTTCGTTCTCGCCCGCAACTGATGCGCAACTTGCGGTTACCACTCGGACGGGCACTCTGCCCGACGGCGCCACCTACGTCATTCAAGTTCCTGCGAACTGGCACCACGGCACCCTGTTCCTCTATAGCCACGGCTACGTGCCTCCCGGGAGTTCCAATCCAGCACAAGACGTTGGTGACCCAGCCACCGGGTTGTTCATGCTTTCAAGCGGTTTCGCGCTTGCTGGATCGTCGTACGCTCATACCGGCTGGGCCGTACAAGAAGGTCTGCTTGATCAAATTGCGGTCCTGGAGGTTTTCAAACGAGACTTTGGCAAGCCGAGCCGCACCATCGCTTGGGGCCACTCTCTCGGCGGGATGATCACTGCGGGCCTTATCCAGCGTTACCCGGACCGTTTTGACGCCGCCCTGCCGATGTGCGGAGTCCTCGCCGGCGGGGTTGCCGCTTGGAACACGGCGCTCGATGCCGCCTTCGCTTTCAAGACCCTGCTCGGACCAAGCACCTTGCAGGTCGTGCATATCGCCAACCCGGCTGACAATCTTGCCGTTGCTGAAGGTGCGCTAGCTGCCGCGCAAAACACTCCGCAGGGCCGCGCTCGTCTCGCTCTTGCGGTTGCTGTCTCTGACGGCCCTGGCTGGTTCGAGCCGCTTGCTCCCGAACCGCCGGCCTCGGATTTTGCAAGCCAGGAATTTAACCAGTTCCTCTGGGCGCAAAATGTGGATTTTCCTTTTCTTTTTGCTCTTCGCGCGGAATTGGAGTTCCGCGCCCAGGGCAACCCTTCTTCCAACACGGGCGTCGATTACCGCGCGCAACTTAATCGTTCCATCGATCAAGCCGAAGTGTCTGCTCTCTATCAACAGGCGGGGTTGAGCCTCGACGCCGATCTCGAGACACTCCTAGACACGGTGCGCATCAGCGCCGACCCCGAAGCCGTTCACTATCTTGAAGCCAACATCATCTTTGACGGTGAGATCGACATTCCCGTGCTCACCATGCACACCAAGGGCGATGGCCTGGTCGTTGTTCAAAATGAATCTGCTTATAAAAGTGTCGTCGCTCAAGCAGGGGATTCCCCATTCTTGCGGCAGACTTTCGTGCATCGCGCCGGCCACTGTGCCTTCACGCCCGCCGAAACCATCACCGCCGTCGAAGCCCTCCTGTTCCGCCTCGACACCGGTGTGTGGGGTTCGCTCGACGCGGACTCTTTGAACGAGCGAGCCTCCGCGCTCGGCAGTGGTTTCAACGTCTTTCCCTCCCCTAGCGCCCCGGTCGTCTTGCCCGTGAACCCGGCGTTCTTCGATTTCACTGCAAGCCCGTATCCTCGCCCCTTCGACGCGCTCGGCGAGGACTGTCATTTCGATCGCGATTGCCGCAGGCAATTCGACGCGCCTTAGTCGGAATTGCCGTGCGGAGTCGGGGGTCTTTAGACCCCGTGCTTTTTTGAGCGCGCAGTCTGCGATCCTGATTTTCTGGGAAATGATTCGACGCGGGTGTGAAAAATCCCGGTCCTAGTCGATCAGCAGATTCATAAATCGGACGATGGCCGTCTGCTCGCGGTCTTTTTGCGTACTCCGCTCCGTGCTTTGCGTCAGCGCCGCCAGCCGCTCCGCGAGCACGCGCATCGCTGCGTCTCGCGGCACGTAGGCAATCTCGCTTCCCTGCAGCATCGTCCAGCCTTTTTTCGTGCGTTCGAGTGCCAATTGATGGTCTTCCCAGCCCAGTTGCGCCGCCATGCGCTCGGGGGTCAGCGCTGCCAAAGTTTGTACTTGGATCTGGGCGGTGCCGCGTTTTCCGTTCAGCTCCACGCCGCTGACCTGCAGTTGCCGGTAAACCACCACCGGCCGTTCCAGTTTCTCGAGGTTTCCGGCGCGCAGCATTTCGCCTGCCTCGAGATTCGCCGTCTCGAGCGCGGCGGTAACGTCCCCCGCCTTCGGCTGATTCCCTCCCGTCCGAATTAGAATCGGCGCAGGGGGTGTCTGCGAGGGGTTTTCCGCGCGCGATTTGTCGCCCTCGGGACGCGTCCTGCCGGGTGTCGCGGGCGAGGCGGTTTTCACCGCCCGAAGACTTGGCTGATTTTCCGTTGCGCTCGCGACGGCCTGCTCTTTGGACGGCGGGCCCGACCGGCCTGCCGTTTCCACTGTTCCACCGGCGCCCTTCGCTGGACTCTTCGTCAAATAGCGATAAAAGCGTGGATTTCCCCGGGCATGCCAGTAAGGCGCAAAATAGTCTTGGATTCGCGTCCCCGCAGTGACGGAGCTGAAAAACGAGTGTTCGTGAGGATTCAACACGATGCCCACATGCCCGAGCCACACGATCAAGTCGCCGGGTTGCGCCGTGCGCACGCGCAGGAAAGTCACTGTTCCGCGGTAAAGGTCCAGCGAAGTGACGTAAGGATAGGGGTACCCCGCCTGTTGATACAAAGTGTGCACCAAGTGCGAACAGTCCGGCGCCAGCCCCTCTTCGTCATCGGCCCAGGCGATCCCCTGGGCGATGGCTTGACCTTCCTTCAAGCTGAGCAGACGGTAGCCGGCCGGAATAGCCGGGGCGCGATTGGCTTGCGCATGCGGAGGGGACGCCGGCTTCCCCGAAGGTTGATCCGGACGCCTTGCCGCTTGCGGCGCTGCGGTTTGCGCCTGGCCCGCGCTCTCGGCAGACACCAAGCTCGGCAAAACCGCCGCGAACCACAAAAGCGCGAAAAGGACACCCTTTCGCATCCCGCAAGCTTAGACGAAGGCTTCTCGGAGCGCGACGTCCCTGAGACCAATTGATTACCGTCCCTCCGTACAGGCCCTGAGGATTCGCCCTGCGCCCGGAATAAAGGCTAAATTGCAGAAAACACGAGCGTTTAAGGCCTCGAGTGGAGGAATCCCCGACCGGCGCGTTCGCCCGCCGTGCCCTTCGCTATCGATGCCTGCCCTCTCCAAGTAATCGTTCCTTCATTTTCTCGGACTCTCGGTCCAGAAAGACCAGACGAGCTAACCCGGGGCTTGTCCGTCGATCCGCCGTCCAGCGGGCTTGCATGATGCCCGCTGCTGCGTGCGAATTCGTGCCCAGCAGGAGGTGGCCTATCTCATGCGCGGCCACCTGGCCCAACAGACTGGCAACGCTCGTGCCATCACTCTCCTCGAGTCTTTCCATCGGCTCGTAAAACAGGTCCGCAAAACACCCGATGCCATCTTCCCCTTGAAAGGAAATCCCCATGGCCTCTCTATTCAGGCCAGCCGACCTTCGCACGATCCGCAGATGCAGGTGCTTCGGAAAAGCCACTTCCCGGCAGGCGATCGACGCCTCTTCGCTTGCCGCAGGCACCTGGCAGTTCAGCCAGATCACCGCAATTCCCGCCCTTTGAAAAATTCGCGATGCCGCCTGTTCCGCTCGGCTTAGCACGTCCCCCGGCACGGCCGCCTGGTTGTAGACCGAAACGGTCACCTGGGCCTTTTCTTCGCTTGGGCTGTTCGGTGCGCCCCTTCCCCATAGACTGCCGTCTAACAGAATCACAAGTGCGAACGGAAGGTATCTGGAAAACGTCTTGGTAACCATGACGCGCACCTCTCGAGGCGGCGTCCCAAAATGGTTGGCTCGGTTAGATATCGCAATGCCGGGGAGAAGGCGGGAATCTCATTTCCAGATGACGAGCTAACCTTCCTGACGTCAAATACATAGGGCGAGGAATCGCGAGCAATCTGCGAAACCTTCTCGCCCGAGCGAGCGTTACTAGGAAAGGAGCCAGGCCTCCGGGGACGATCAACATGGCGGGCGGCGCGCTAAATCGCAGCATTATCCGCTTTGGAATCTTTGAAGCCGACCTTCCTGCGGGCCAGATTCGGCGCAACGGCTTGCGGGTCCGCCTGCAGGAGCAGCCCTTCCAGGTTCTGGCGATGCTCCTTGAGCGCGCCGGCGAGGTCGTCACCCGCGAAGATCTGCGCGCCCGCCTGTGGCCGTCGGACACCTTTGTGGATTTCGATCATGGCCTCAACGCCGCCGTCAAGCGTCTCCGCGACGCCTTGGGCGACTCGGCAGACAACCCCCGTTTCGTCGAGACCCTCGCCCGCCGCGGCTACCGCTTTCTCGCTCCCGTCGAACATCCCGGCCAGGAACTTCCCGCACCCGAGACCTCGGTCATTTCCAGCTCCCCTCGATCGTCATGGCAGCTTCTTGCGATTGGCTCGCTTATGGTTATTCTGGCGATTGGCTTCGGCCTGCAGCTGGGCATGCGCGCCTCCCGCGCCCTGCAGCCGGTTCTCCCGAGGGAGGTCCGGCTGACCGCCAACTCCGCCGACGTCCCGGTTTATTTCGCGGCGCTCTCTCCCGACGGCCGCTATTTGGCTTACATCGATCCTCGAGGGACATTCTTGCGGGAGATGGCCACGGATGAGTCTCACGCCTTGCCGCTCCCCGAGGGTTTCCGCGTTCATCATTTGAGCTGGTATCCGGACGGAAGTCACTTGCTTGCCGAAGCCGTGGCTGGCAAGGAAGAGCGTTCCAGTTTGTGGAACATTTCCGTGCTGGGCGGAGTTCCGCGAAAATTGCTTGCCGATGCGGAAGCGGGCAGCGTATCGCCGGATGGGAAGCAACTAACCTTCCTGCGTGGCGGCAAGTTCGATCATTCCGAGATTTGGCTGGCAGGCACCGACGGCCGCGAGCCGCGTGTGGCGGTCAATGTCCGTGGATTCGTTGTTGGCGCACCCGCGTGGTCGCCCGACAGCCAGCGCTTCGCTTATCTCAAGGACGTCTATTGGCCGGGCAGCAGCACCGAAGACATTCAAATCGAAATGTACGACCTCGAGAGCGGCAAGAGCGATGTGATTCTCTCCGATTACCGCTTGCAATTCGGTCTGGTCTGGACGCCGGACAACCGCATTCTCTTCTCACGGGCAGAGGAGCCCCCGAATCAGGGCGAATCCAATGTGTGGTCGCTCAAAGTCGATGCGCGACCCGGATGGCGACGCGCTCCCGTGCGCCTCACCAGCGGACCAGAGTGGAAGCCGGTCATCAATGTGTCCGCGGACGGAAGGCACGCCGTCTTCATTCGCACGAATATTGAACCCGCGGTTTTCGTAGCGGATGTGGATCTGAAAACGCGCAACCTCGGCGGGCTCGAGCGTCTGACGCACGATGAATGGCAGAGCCGTCCTTACGAGTGGACTCCCGACGGCAAGTCGGTTCTGTTTGTCTCCGACCGCGAGGGCAGGTTTCACATCTTTCGTCAGCAGGTCGGGGCCGCGGCTCCCGTGCTCCTCGCCGGCGTTCAAGGCTCGCCGCACATTCTGCGCCTCAATCCCGAGCGCACCGAAGTTCTCTACTCCGTCGAATCGGATCGGAAAATCGTCGACGCCGCACCCAAGCAGACCTCGAGCCAGAACCCGAGCGAACCCGGCCACAGCGCCTCCCATACGGAGCCGGAAGCCGAATTACAGTCCACCGACGTGCGCCTGATGCACATTCCTCTCGATGGCGGCGTCTCCCAGCTCCTGCTGGAAGATTCCGGCATCAACAACTTCCAGTGCGCGCGTTTGCCCTCACGCGAGTGTCTCTACAGCAAATACACGAAAGACGCGCTGGTCTTCGAAGAATTCGACGCCAAAACGGGCTCGAAGAAGGAGCTGCTGCGCACGAGCGAACCGGAATGGCAATACTTCAACTGGAGCCTGGCACCCGACGGCCGCACTCTGGCGCTGGCCAAGAAGATGCGCGCGGCGGACGAAGCCGAGATCCGCCTGGTTCCCACACGCGGTGGAGCCCAACGCGTCCTAAGGGTGAGGGACTGGGGGCGCATTGCCACGCTCGATTGGGCCGCCGATGGAAAAAGTTTTTGGGCCAGCGCGACGCTTCACGGGGAAACGCGTGCACTGATTAACATCGATCTCGAGGGCCGCGCGAAGCCGGTTCTTCAAGAAAGCAAGCCCTATGTCGGCTGGGCCATTCCTTCGCAAGATGGCAAACATCTGGCCATCTGGGAAGCCACTGGCGGCTCCAACGCCTGGATGCTCGAGGTTCCCCTGGGCTGGTGAGCCGCTTGCGTTTCGGGTTCCACCCTTCCTTCTTGACCGCCGCCCGTGATTCCGAACGGAGCGGGGAGTGCTAGGGAATCGTCCGTGCGTCGAGCGGCACGATGCTGGCGCCTTCCCGTTGCGGTACGATACGCCGAGGGTTCGCGTCAAAATGCCGTCGCCCGAGCTTGCTCCTTACACGACAAAAGAACTCTCGAGGAAGACCTGGCGGGATTTTGCGCGCCTGTTCTCGCAAGGGAGCGGCTGGGACTTCTGTCAGTGCATGCATTTTCACCGGCCGCACAGCTTGCCCAAAGATCAGTGGCTCCGCACGCGAGCCGAGCGCGGCACGCGCAATCGGCGGCAGAAGCGCGCACGTGTCGAGCAGGGATCTGCGCACGGCATCCTCGTTTACGCTGACGGCGAGCCCGTGGGCTGGTGCCAATACGGGCCCCGCGAAGAGCTGCCGCGCATCGATCACCAGCGCGCGTACCGTGGGCTCGCTCCCCAAGCGGCGGAGAAGCTCTGGCGCATCACCTGCTTTGCCGTTCTCAAGCCGTATCGCAAGCGCGGCGTCGCCTCGGTGGCCTTGCGCGCCGCCCTGGAAGCCATCCGCCGCAGAGGCGGCGGCCTTGTGGAGGCCTATCCCATCACGCGCTGGCTGGCGCGCGCCTTTGGCAACGAGTCCACCAACGGCACCGAGTCCATGTTCGTCCGAGCCGGATTCAAGCGCGTCGGCTCGTTTGGCAGCACCCGCTATAGCTCGCACGTGCTTATGCGCAGAACCGTGTGAATTTCTTCCCTCGTCTCACCCGCGGGCCATCCCGCGCGGATGGTTTTCCTGCCCCTCTTTCCCTGCCCCTCTTTCTCCTTGACTCCCGCTGCTCCCTCCTCGTAGGCTCCCTCGAACGGCTCCCTCGGCCAATTTCGAGTAAGCGGCTCCGGTGACGATTGCTCGCGGAGGATTCCGATGGGAAAAACCAATGTGGCTCGTGTGATTCTCGGTGGCTTGCTGGCTGGCCTCATCCTGAATATCTTCGAATCTGTTTTGAACGGCGTGGTCTTTGCTTCCCAGTGGGACGCGTTCGAGAAGATGCTCGGCCGTCAAATGCGTCCCGGCGCCATTCCTTTTTTTGTGGTCGCGACTTTTGCTATGGGGATCGGCGTCGTCTGGCTGTACGCCGCGGCGCGGCCCCGTCTCGGGCCGGGCCCCAAGACCGCCACCCTCACGGGAATTGCGTTCTGGTTCTTCGCCTACGCAATTCCGGCGGCCAATAGCGTCGTAGCGGGTCTCGCTCCGGGACGCCTGACGGTGACCGTGACGGTCATTCTACTGGCAGGCGCGATCCTGGCGTCGATCTGCGGCGCGTGGCTGTATACCGAGGTGGCGAATCCCTGATTTCGAACCCCACGCGAGGGCGGCCGTGGCTACCCGGAGGAACGCCGATCGTCGAGGACTGTTTTTTTGTCCGAAGAGATCCTAGAGCGAGACTCGTTCCGCGTCCGACCACGGGTGTGGCCGGCGCGCCTCCATGAACGCGAAGATGGTCATGAGCACCGCAAGCGCAGCAAAAAGGCTGTCGCGGATCACGGTTTTGAGGGTCAGCGGTTCCGGGGTGGCGAAGCAGCCGCAGTTGATGTCCATGTGGAGAAGATAGGCCCGGGTGACCACGGTCAAAAATCCCAGCATGAGAAGTGTTACCAGCGAGGCCCAGAGGCGCAGCCCCCAGCCAATGAGCAGGAGCAGGCCGAGCAGGATTTCGGCGAATGGCAGAGTGTGCGCGACAAAAGCAACCCCCGCGGGCGAAAGCAGTTTGTAGGACTCCACCTGCTCGGAAAACGTCGTCAGATTCGTCGAGATGGAAAATCGCAGGACGAACATCGGCCACAAGTGTGTGTTGGGGAAGAAAAGCTTGGAGATTCCCGCATACACAAAAATTCCGCCAAGAAGCAGGCGGCCGATCCAGATGATCGCGCGCCGCAAATTGAATGGACTGGATTCGAGCATCGGAGAATCGTTCGTTTTTCGCCGTCCGTTCTAAGTGCTTCGTTCGAAGGGTTCAGAGAGCGGAGAATCGGGGCTTGCCGCCGGTCTCCGACCGCTCCTCTCCTATCGCGCATCCTACTTTTGTGAAATCAACTGCTCCAGGAATTGTTTGATCATGTCGTAAGTCATGACCCCGGCGTACGGATAGGTCTGGCCCTTGTAATGAAAAATGGTGGTGGGCGTCTGGCTGACGCGGTACATCTGGCCAAGGGCAAAATCCTTGTCGATCAGGGCGTCCAGCGTGCCGCCCTTGACCAGGGCGCGCACCTTCGTCATTTCTGCAGGGGTGAGCACCGCGGCCACCGTTCCATCCACGTCTCCGGTCTGCTCCCATTTCTCCTGGTTCTGGAACAAAGCCTGCTCGACCGGTTCGATCTTGCCGATCTCCGCCGCGGCCCGGGCATAGCGAGCGGCCACGCGGGAGTGGGCGTGCATGGTCAGCGGGAAATCGCGATGAATTAGATAAACCTTGCCGGTCGAGACGTAGTTGTCCATGAGCGATCGATTGGTGGTGGTGTAGAGCGTCTTGCACGCCGGACACTGGTAGTCGCTGAACTCTTCCATGACCACCGGCGCGTTTTTCGATCCAAACGCTTTGCGAGGATCGACGTCCTGAAGCGGGGAAGCTTGCGCTGGAGGAAGTGGAGCGGCTTCGCTAGCAAGCGGAAGCGGCTCGACGGGTGCCTCGGTGGCTGCCCTAGGCAGCGGAACAGGGCCGTGCGGAGGCGCCGCGGGCTGATGCAGGGAGGGCAGGAACAAAGCCCCCAAAACCAGCAGGGTCACGCTGACAATGGCAACCAGGATGCGCCGACGATTCACACCAACCTCCAGAAAGGCTCAATAAAATGATTCGTGCTGCGGCCTATAGAATTCTACCGCGAAATGCGCCGAAAAAACGGGCGCTTCCCTCTAGGATCGACCAAAAGGGAAACTCCGGTAAAGTGCGCTCGTCAAATTCGTTTGCCGCGGACGGCGCCTCAGGTTGCCCCACCGAGCGCAGCATGGGATGGCTATGCCGGGATTCGCAATAAGGCCTTGGCGGAAGCGCGCCTGCCGGAGTGGCACGGTGATCCCAGGATCGAAGCGAAAGCTGGGGGCTGGTCCTCGCAAGGATGCTAGCCTCGCACGTAAGAGATTGAAAATAAACATCATCATGACCCATATAAGCAAACTTGACAAAGTTGCACTCAACCTGTATACTTCGCGGCATGTGCTGGGCCCGAGAACGCCAGGACCAAGCGGGAGTTTGTCCTCAGAGAATAGTCCGATTGCAGGGCGGGGGCACGGCAAACGGTTTGAGGAGGCTAAGGGGCTATGAGCAAGATCATTGGAATTGACCTCGGAACGACCAACTCGGTTGTCGCCGTGATGCAGGGCGGCGAACCGGTGGTCATTCCCAACCAGGAAGGCGCCCGAACGACGCCGTCGGTCGTGGCCATCACCAAGACGGGCGAGCGCCTTGTCGGTCAGGTGGCCAAGCGCCAGGCAGTAACCAATCCCGAAAACACCGTGTATTCGATCAAACGCTTCATGGGTCGCCGGTTCGACGAAGTCAGCGAAGAGATGCGGCGAGTGCCGTACAAGGTCGTACCAGGCCCGCATGACGATGCCCGGGTCGAAATCTCCGGCAAACTGTACAGCCCGCCGGAAATCTCCGCGATGATTCTGACCAAGCTAAAGAACGCGGCGGAAGACTTCCTGGGCGAAAAGGTCAGCAAGGCGGTCGTCACCGTGCCCGCCTACTTCAATGATGCGCAGCGGCAAGCCACCAAGCAGGCGGGAGAAATCGCCGGCATGGAGGTCGTGCGCATCATCAACGAGCCGACCGCGGCGGCGCTGGCCTATGGGTTGGACAAAAAGAGTGATGAAACGATCGCGGTGTACGACCTGGGCGGCGGCACGTTCGATATTTCCGTGTTGGAGGTCGGCAGCGGCGTGGTCGAGGTGAAGTCCACCAACGGCGACACGCACCTGGGCGGCGACGACGTGGACCAGCGCATCGTGGACTGGCTGATCGATCAGTTCAAGAAAGAGAACAACATTGATCTGAGCAAGGACCGCATGGCGCTGCAGCGGCTGAAAGAGTCGGCGGAGAAAGCCAAGATCGAGCTGTCGCAGATGATGGAGACGGAGATTAACCTGCCGTTTATCACCGCCGGCTCGAGCGGCCCGCTGCACATGCAGCTGAAGCTGACGCGCACGCGCCTGGAGCAGATGATGAACGACCTGCTCGAGCGCTCCATGAAGCCGGTGAAGCTGGCGCTGGAAGACGCCAAGCTCTCGCCAAACGACATCCAGGAAGTGGTGCTGGTCGGCGGCTCAACGCGTATTCCCAAGGTGCAGACGCTGGTGCGCAACTTCTTCAACGGGAAGGAGCCGCACAAGGGCGTGAACCCGGACGAGGTCGTGGCGGTGGGCGCGGCCATTCAGGGCGCGGTGCTGGCGGGCGAGGTGAAAGACATCCTGCTGCTGGATGTGACCCCGCTATCCCTCGGTGTGGAGACCCTCGGCGGGGTGATGACCGTGCAGATCCCGCGGAACACCACGATCCCGACGCGCAAGGTGGAGACCTATTCGACGGCCTCGGACAACCAGCCGGGCGTGGAGATCCACGTCTTGCAGGGCGAGCGCAAATTCGCCGCGGACAACCGTTCGCTCGGCAGATTCAAGCTCGACGGCATTCCCCCGGCGCCGCGCGGCGTGCCGCAGATTGAAGTCACCTTCGACATCGACGCCAACGGGATCCTGAACGTGAGCGCGAAGGACAAAGCCACGAACAAGGAGCAGAAGATCACCATCACCGCCTCGAGCGGCTTGACCAAGGACGAAGCCGAGAAGATGCGCGCGGAAGCGGAATCGCACTCGGAAGAGGATCGCCGGCGGTTCGAGGAAGTCGAATCGCGCAACCGTTTGGACGGACTGGTCTTCCACGCGGAGAAGACCGTCCGCGAAAACCGCGACAAGCTGCCGGAAGGCGACGTCAAGAAAGCCGAGGAGGCGATTGAAGATGCCAAGAAGGCTATGACCGAGGGCGGAACGGCCAGGCTGCGCTCGGCTGCGGAAAACGTGGAGCGCGCCCTGCATAAGATCGCGGAAGAACTGTACAAGACCTCGCAGGCCGCAGGCGCAGCAAGCGCAGGTGCGGGCCCTGGAGGGGCCGCCCCGGGTTCGAGTGGCGCCGGCCAGGAGCAGAAAAAGCCCGGCGACGTGATCGACGCCGAGTACGTGGACGTGGACGACAGCAAGAAGCCGAACTGAAGACCGTTCCGGAATCTTAAGTTGTTCCGGAAGTGCGCGAGGATGTGACTCTAAGGAGGGGCGCAGCACCTGCGCCCCCACACAAATTTTGGCGCCACGGTTGGCGCAAACATGGCGACGACGACGAAACAAGACTACTACGAAGTGCTGGGCGTGCCGCGGAAGGCAAGCCTGAAGGATATTCGGACGGCATTTCGCAAGCTGGCTCGCAAATACCATCCCGACCTGAACCCCGGCGACAAAGCGGCGGAAGAAAAATTCAAGCAAATCCAGGAAGCCTACGACGTGCTCTCCGACTCGAAGAAGCGGCAGACGTACGACCAGTACGGCTTCTATAGCGAGAATTTGCCCCCGGGAGGCTATCCCGGCGGGGCCAGGGCCAGCGATTCCGGCGTGAACTTTGATTTTGGGGGATTTGATTTCGGCGGCGGAACCGCCCCGGCTGGCGGCGGGGCCAGTTTTCGGGACCTTTTCAGCCAGTTTTTCGGCGGGCGCAGCGGCCACGCCGGAGAACCGGAACACGAGCCTGGCGGCGATCTGGAGTACCAGATCGAGATTGACTTCTGGGACGCGGTGCGCGGCGCGGTGAAGAAGCTCTCGATCACGCGAATGGACGCCTGCGAAACCTGTCACGGCACGGGCGCGGTGGGCTCACCGCAGACCTGCCCAACCTGCCACGGCACGGGTTCCATCCAGCAGGCGGCGGGCAAGATGCGCTTCAACGTGCCATGCACGCGCTGCGGTGGAACGGGCAAACTGCGCAGCGCCTGCCGGACCTGCGGAGGCGAGGGACGCGTGCGAAGGACGGAAACCATTGACGTCCGCATTCCCGCGGGCGTGGCGAACGGCGGGCGCGTGCGCGTACCGGGAAAAGGAAACTCGGGGACCATGGGTGCTCCCGCGGGCGACTTGTATCTGCGCGTGGTGGTGCGGCCGCATCCGTTTTTTGAGCGGCGCGGAAACGATCTGTACATTCAGGTGCCGGTAACGGTAGCCGAGGCGACGCTCGGCGCGAAGATCGAAGTGCCCACCATGGATGGGCGGGCGCTGGTGCGCATTCCTCCGGGAACGAACAGCGGCAAGACGCTGCGGCTGAGAGAAAAGGGCGTGCCAAGCGTGAGGGACGGAGCGCGCGGCGACCAGTACGTCGAGATTCAAGTGGTGGTGCCGCAGCCGACCGATGAGCGCGTACGGACGTTGATGAAGGACCTGGAGAGAGTGGCGCATGAAGATCCCCGGAAGGATTTGTTCAGCAAAGCCGGAGGGTAAGGAGCGCTAGGAAACCCCTCAAGCGGGAAGGGATAGACAGAAGGATCAAAGACCAAGCTTAAGCTGACCGAGCATGCCAACAAGAGCGAAAAAACGGGCCAAGGCAGGGTACATGATCAGCTCCGTCGCGGAGCTGTACAAGCTGCATCCGCAGACGCTGCGCTTGTATGAGCGCGTGGGGCTGCTAAAGCCGTCGCGCTCGCAAGGAAATACGCGGCTCTACACGGATGCGGATTTGGAACGGCTGGAAGTGATCTTGACCCTGGCGCGGGACATGGGCGTGAACCTGGCGGGCATTGAAATTATTCTGAATATGCGCGAGAAGATGATCGAGATGGAAAAACAGATGGGCGAGTTCGCGCAAGTGGTCCAGCAGGAGTTGTCGCGCGTGGCGGCGACCTACCCGCGTGAGCGGGCGCCACGGCATGCCATTGTAAGAGCGATCCCGAAGGTCGGGAGATAAGGAAGTCCTCGGTCTCCGGTTTCTTGGCGGAGAAGTCTCCCCCATCGCGTCTGTTCCTTCCCAAAAGCAAAAAAGGCTTCCACAGGATTCCCAGAGAAGACAACTTGCCGAAGATGTGGTGCGCCCGTATGCTCGAGTGAGAACCAGGGATTGCTCGCCAAGCCTGTCTCGGGCAGGTTTGCAATGACCGTTTTTTGGGGATCGGCGGGATGGCGCTCGAAAACTGCACCAGGTGTAAAGGGACGGGATGGAAGCTGGTGTCGCGGCGAGATGGCGCGGCGGGCCAGCTGGCGGTGCCGTGCGACTGCGGGACCGCGGAGCGGGCAGGGCGCGTAATCGAGCGCGCGCGGATTCCGAAGCACTACGAACAGTGCGACTTTGAGAGCTTTGAAACGGAATTGGCCGATGGTAAGAGCTATACCAACCAAAATGCCCTCGCTCTCAAGCAAGCCAAGCTAATCACACAGAAGTTTGTCGGCGAGTACCCCGGAGGGGATCAAGCGGGATTGCTGTTAATGGGACCACCGGGCACGGGCAAAACGCATCTGGCCGTGGCAGCCCTGAGAATGCTAATTCATCGCGGCCACGGCGGTTACTTTTGTGAGTATGGAAAGCTGCTCCGCGAAATTCAGCAAAGCTACAGCTCAGAGAATGACTTGACCGAAATGAAGATTCTGGAACCGGTTCTTTCGACCGAAGTGTTGGTGCTCGATGATCTCGGGTGCATTAAACCTTCCGATTGGGTCCGGGACACCGTGGGTTATATTCTGAACGAACGTTATGTGCAACGATCTCGGGATTTGACGCATCCCCGTTGCACCATCATTACCACCAACTATTTCGATGAGATGGAGCAGAAGGAAATCAAGTTGCCGGGTGCGAAACCCTCGATCGTAACCGAGGATGCGTTGTGGAATCGGATCGGTGAAAGAATGCGGTCCCGCCTGTACGAGATGTGCCGAACGGTCAAGATTGAGCGAGGCACGCCCGATTTCCGGCTGCAGGTGCGCCAGGCCGGACGAGCGCGGCCATGAATTTCCGACGATTTGCGACCGGGCGCGCCGAACACCGTTTTGTCGGTGTTGGCGGAGGAATCGTCTCGGGGTAGTCTAGTAGTTTCATTGACATAGGCGCGACGCGGCGAGTATCCTTTTCTCGTTGCAGCTAACCCGTGAGGTTCGCAGCATTTCCCGTTTGAC
>DATAIH010000129.1:0-20379 GCA_036262755.1 Candidatus Acidiferrum sp. | reverse complement strand
ACATTCTCATCGACGAATGCGTTGATGAGCGGCTGCGAAATTCCTTCTCCGAGCACGATTGTCAGACCGTGCGGTATGCAGGTCTTGCCGGACTGAAAAACGGCGAGCTTCTGGACGCCATTGAGTTGGCCCATTTCGATGCTCTGGTGACCGTGGACCGGGGTTGGGATGTTGTTGGTATGCCGAGTGACAACTGCGGGTCCGGGCATCTCATCGGTTGCATCAATTCAGCCGCGTTTGGGTTGCCCGCACCTTTCACGTTTGGCAATGCCAGACGAAACATCCTCTATAGACCCGGCCTCGTTGACGCGGACTTCTCGCTGCTCAAGGACTTCCCGATTAAAGAGCGAGCGAAACTCCAGTTCCGCGCTGAGATGTTCAATATCTTCAATCACCCGAACTTTGGCAGTCCCAACACAACTTTCAACACCGGATCGTTTGGTAACATCACGCAAACCACTACGGATAATCGTGATATTCAGTTCGGCGCAAAGTTCATTTTCGAAGGAGGCCAAATGCGACATTTGTTCACGGCGCTATTCCTGTTAGCGCTTGTCATTCCGGCGCGAGCGCAGCAACCCACACAACAACCTAAGTACGATTTATTGCTCAAAGGAGGGCATGTTATCGATCCAGCGAACGGGCTGGATGCCAAGATGGACGTTGCGGTTTTGCTTGGCAGGATCGCGGCAGTTCAAAAAGATATTCCGGCCAATGACGCCGGAAAGGTAGTGGATGTTTCAGGCTTGTACGTCACGCCCGGCCTGATTGATATTCACTATCACATAGGGCACGGCGGCGCATCGCTGAATTGGTTTGCGCCAGATTCATCAGACCATGAGATCGCGCTTTTGACCGCTCCCACCTCCACACAGATAGACCCTCACGCGGTGCTCGTGCCGTACGGTGTTCCAGCGGATTTGGCGTTGCAATCGGGCGTAACAACCATCGTAGATGCGGGGTCCGCTGGAGCAGACGCGTTTTTGCAAGAGAAAGAAGAAGTCATCGAACACGCCAAAGTGCGCGTGCTGGTGTTCCTCAACATCGTTAGTAACGGCATGAAAGGGGGACTCGAACAGACCGTAGATAACATGGACGTAAAGCGATGCGCTGACACGGTCCTTAGATATTCGGACATCATCGTTGGCGTAAAGACAGCGCACTACTGGCCGCAAAGACCGCTAGACGAATTGCATCCAACGTGGGCGGCGGTAGACCGGGCAATCGCTTGCGCTGACGCGGCAAAGGTTCCGGTCATGTACGACTTCTGGCCGCGTCCAGAGCGATCTTACGCGGACCTGATACTACAGAAAGCAAGACCGGGAGACATTCATACTCATGTGTTTGCGCAGCAATTCCCCATCATCGTGGACGGAAAGCTCAACCCCATCATGCAACAAGCTCGCGCCCGGGGAGTGATTTTCGATGTGGGCCACGGAGCCGGAAGTTTTTGGTTCCGCAATGCCGTACCAGCGGTCAAACAAGGGTTCGTGCCGGACTCCATGTCCACGGATTTGCACATAGGAGATTTCACCACCGTCAGCATGAGCAACGTCATGTCTAAGTTTTTGAGCATGGGCGTTCCGCTGGCCGACCTTATACGCCGTTCAACGGTGAACCCGGCGAATGAGATTCACAGACCTGAACTCGGAACGTTGACGGTTGGCCGAGAGGCGGATATCGCCGTGCTTGACGAACAGCACGGACATTTCGGCTTTGTTGATTGCGGATACGCCAAGATGGAAGGCACCTCGCGGGTTGTGGCGCAAATGACGATACGCGCCGGGAGAATTCTCTACGATCCATCGGGCTTGAGCATGGTCCCGTGGGAGAAAGCCCGCCCGCAGTATTTCAATACTCCGATGTTGCAGGGTTCACTCCCGGCAACCGCTGACAGCTACCCGAGGAACTAAAGGAGGAACTGTGACCATTAGCCGTAGACAACTGTTGCGTGATGGGAGTCTTATCGCGGGCGCATGTGCGTTTAGCGGCGGATCGGTGAACGCCTCTACGCCGGGTGCAGTTGTGGGGGCGGACTATTATCAGAAACTTGGCGTAACCCCCTTCATCAACGCCGCTGGCACGTACACAATTCTTTCCGCTTCAACGTTGCCGGAACAAGTACAAGCGGCCATCGCACTGGCGGCGCAAAAGCCCGTGCATCTGATGGAGCTACACAAAGCGGCCGGAGAATACCTGGCGCGGCGTTTGCGATGCGAGGGCGCGTTAGTTACGTCCGGCGCAGCCGCTTCGATAAGGCTGGCAACGGCGGCGTGCATTACTCGCGGAAATAAATCAGCAATCGTGAATATCCCCACGGACATGGAGGGACTAAAGAACGAAGTCATCGTTCAACAGGCTCATCACTACGATTATGACCATGCGATCCGTGATTGTGGCGCAAAGTTCGTTGATGTGGAAACACTCGATGATTACGAACGTGCATTTTCGGATCGTACAGTGATGACACAATTTTTTAATGCGGCTGAGGGTGGACACATCAGCCGTGAGGATTGGGTTCGCGTTGCTCACAAACATGGAGTCCCGTGCTTCAACGACGCCGCCGCTGATGTCCCGCCCATTGCGAACCTTTGGAACTACACAGCTATGGGGTTTGACCTCGTGGCTTTTTCGGGAGGCAAAGGTATTCGAGGTCCGCAATGCACGGGGTTGCTCTTGGGTAAGAAAGATTTGATAGACGCGGCGGTGCTGAATAACTCGCCTTACTCAAACACGGTGGGGCGCGGGTTGAAAGTGGGTAAAGAGGAGATTATCGGTCTTGTTGCCGCTGTGGATTGGTTTCTCGAACAAGATGACGCCGCGATGGAGGTGGAATTTCGCAAGCGAGCCGGAGTAATCGCGCAGCGCGTCCAAACCGTGCCAAGCGTACAAGCAAGAGTGTTCATACCGCCAGTTGCGAACCACGTTCCACACTTGCTGATCACCTACGATACGAACCGCATCAAGCTCACCGCAACCGAGGTGATGCAAAAAATGCGCGAGGGAGCTCCGCGCATAGAGTTGAATCCATCAACAGGTGGAGGACCCGCAAGTGCAGGCTTGCTGGGCGGCAACAGTGTGATCGTTGTCGGCGTGTGGATGTTGCAGCCGGGTGAAGATCAGGTTGTGGCGACACGGCTTCAGGAGGTCTTGGCGGGAGCGTCGAAGTAAATTTGTCTTCATCCATCGTGTGGGTCAGACGAACCTACGCGAGTGCGCCCAACCCTTGCCGGCACTACAAATCCCTTAAGTTTGTGCGGTTCTTCTGCGGCTCCCATCTTCGCGATTTGCAGGGGATGTTAATGATCACGGAAGTACCGAGTTCCAGCTTCTTGGTGATTCCCGAAGGCCAGGCAAGCGTGATATATCAGGCCGTTGGAACGGCGCGGGTTCTCTCCAATAGTCAAGAGCCACTCCTCTTGTGCTCTTGGGGACTTCGGATAGTCTCGTCAGAGACCGCCCGTCTGGTAGAATGCGTGTTCGAGTCCCGAGGACACCGCATGATCGATCGCCGTCTGTTCGTGAAGCGCACCTTCCTCGGCGGATTGGTACTTTGCCTGGACCACTGGGCGACCTCATCGGCCTATAGCGAAGACGTAATCCCTCCCGCGCCACCCATATACGTAAACGAACCGGCGGGAACAGTGCCTTCTCCATTGCGCATGCCCGGGCTCTTTCCGGGCCGCGTTGTAGAAATCGCGGATCCCCAAGCTATCGTCGCCAATCGTGTTTCGCAGCCCGTCATCGGTCGGATGCTCGACCGTCTGATGCGCGAATTGACGGGAGCGCAAGACATCCGTGAAGCGTGGAGCAAATTCATCGAACCGAAGGACATTGTGGGTATCAAGATCAATCCCTCCGGAGCTCCGGCCTGCTGCTCTTCTCCCGAAATCGTGAGGGAAATTGTCGCTGGGGTGCAATCGGTCGGAGTTCCGGTCGAAAACATTCGTGTCTACGATCGTTACGCCTACGAAATCGAGATCGGCAGTTACCAAACGCTTGTGCCCATGGGTGTGCGCGTCATCGGCGTAGAAGAAGGAAAGCTGGATGCTTCCGGTTACGATCCCAATATCTATTCCGAGGCCAACTTTTTCGGTGAATGGGAAACCCGCTCTTACATGGCGAGTATTGTATCTTCCAGTTTTACGAAAATCATCAACGTCCCCACGATGAAGGACCACTCGGCGGCAGGGGTTACCGGCTGTCTAAAAAATATTGGCTATGGAACGTTCAACAACGTGGATCGCTCCCACCGCCGTCCATTTTCCTTTACGGACCCGTTGATTGGAATCATGTGTTCGGTTGAACCCCTGCGCTCGAAGGCCGTTCTTCACATTATGGACGGCATGAGAATGCTTTGGCACGGAGGGCCGCTGAATCAGAACCCGAAGTTTATTTTTCCCTCGGGCATATTGATGGTCGGCACGGACCCCGTCGCAATAGACACCATTGAACTCGAAAAGATTGAGGCCAAACGCCGCAAAGAAGGCGCGCCCAGCGTGTGGTCACGAGATCCTAAAAGTCTGACCGACAATGGCGAGGAATTTTACGAGGATGCCGCCAAGAATCTGTTCTATCGCCAGCCCCATCACATCGCGGCGGCAGGAAAGCTCGGCTTGGGCACTTCCGACGTTAAGCAAATCGATCATCGTGTGCTCGGTGTTGGCTGATGGACGGGACGGACTTCGTTGTGAGGCTCACGTAAAAGTGGCGAGCGACTGGCCTAACTTGCTCTGCGACAATAGGCACAGCGGCGGACAACTCCCGCAGCCGTGGCGAGCCCCTCGAAAATGTCTTTGGCAGGTTCGCGTTGAGGGCTCAGTGAGGAGCGCTCCGATCTTATACGATGGACTCCTCTATGTTTCTTCTCTGGCCGGCTTTCTAAATGCGATCGATACTCACACCGGCAAAGTGCGATGGCGGTTCAAAACTACGGGGCCGATCCACTCGACGCCCTCACTGAATGCAGGGAAAGTTCTTGTCAGTTCTGACGGCGGCACGTTGTATGCGATTGATGCGAGCAGTGGCACAAAAGCCTGGGATGTGCCAACCGGCGCGGAGGTTTGGACCTCGGCGATCGTCTGGAAAGACACGATCTTCTTCGGCGACACAAGTGGCCACATGCAGGCCATGAGTTCTGCTAACGGGACGCTGCAATGGAAACGCCCGGTGGAGGGCAAAATCTACTCGACTGCTTGCATTGCCGGGCAGCGAGTCTTCGTAGGCTGCGGCGACGGCAAAGTCTACAGCATGGATGCAAAATCCGGCGACATTCTCTGGAAGACGCCCACCGGAGACGGCATCGACAGCTCGCCAGCCGTTGCCAAAGAAACATTGTTTGTCGGCTCGCTCGATTATTTCTTCTACGCGATCGACACGGTGAATGGGGCCATTCGTTGGCAGCACGAAGCCGAGTTGGGTATCACGTCTTCACCCGCCATTTCTGGCGATCTTGTTGTTTACGGATGTAAGGCCGGCGTCCTGCGCGCGCTCAACGTACAGACCGGAAAAGCGATATGGACGCAGCGGCTCGGCCCAGCCATAACTGCGCCGCCAGTAATCAGTGGAAGCACTGTCTGGATCCAGTCGGGAATAACCTACGCGCTGAACCTTGCCGACGGCAACATCCTCTGGCGGGCTCGACTCGGAAATTCGCTGCAATCCGCGCCAGTGGTTACAGAAGCTGCGGTTTATTTGACCAGCATGGAAGGTGACGTTTATGCGCTGGCCTAAATCGGCGGCGTTGGCGTCCCTGACTTTGGCGATGCTGCCGCACCCAGCAATCCTGTGTTCGCCCCAGAACAGATCGTTTGTTCACCAGAAGCGCTACGCAATGGGTACGGTCTTTGAAATCGTGATCTACGATGAAGATTTGCCGCGCTCAGATGCTGCGGCGCGCGCTGCTCTTGATGAAGTTGTCCGCCTCGACGGCATGATGAGCAACTACAAGCCGGAAAGCGACCTTAGCCGGATGAACCGCGGTGCACATTTTCAGCCGGTCCGTATTCCGCGCGAACTTTACGAACTCATCGAAGAGTCGCTGTTTTACTCGCGTCAATCCGACGGCCAGTTCGACATCAGCGTGGGCCCACTTGTCGACCTATGGAAAGCGGCTCTCGCCGGAGGGCCCTTGCCTACGGCCGCTGACCAGGCTTCTGCCCTGCGCTGTGTCGGATATAAGAAAATCGAATTGATGCCTCCCGACCGCATTCAATTTCATTCGGATTGCATGCGACTGGACTTGGGTGCGATCGGGAAGGGCTACGCTGTCGATCGCGCGGCAGAAATACTAAACGCTCGTGGTATCCACCGCGCCTACATCGACGCCGGAGGCAGCACCATCTACGCCCTGGGCGCAGCGCCAGGAGGCCATGCATGGCGCGTTCGTTTGCGCGACCCCTCCCGTAAGCTGGGCCCAGAAGTGATGTTAATCGATACGAGCGTCTCCACCTCAGAGCAGAGCGCTCCGAGCTCGCTGCAAGGGGACGCGCCAGGCCACATCATTCTTCCCGGCACGGGCAAGCCCTTGCAAACACGCTATGCGATCAGCGTTACCGCGCCATCCGCTACTGCGTCCGATGCACTCTCAACCACACTGCTTCTGCTCGGCCCCACGAAAGGGGCGGCCTTGGTCGAGACTTTGCATAACGTGTCTGCCATTTGGATCGATCCTGATGGCCAGCGAACGCTTGCCGGCGATGGCGTCCGTTTCTTTCTGACCGGAGAGGGCCATCCGATCCACGTCTCGCCACTCAAAAATAGAAACGCCGCAACCTCCAGAGCTGCGAAGGAATTGCTGCCATGAAGCGCATGTCCTTGTTTTGCATGCTTTTTTTTGGTTCGATTGTCGCAGCTACGCCAGTAGCTGCGAAGGTCTTTCTCCGCGTGGAACCATCGCCTCTGCCTCCCGCCGACAAAACCGGGATTCAGGATGTGGTCTTGCTCTGGCCCGTTCGGGATCTATCGGTCGCCACCAAACTCCACTCCCAGGGTTACCGTGTTTTCCTACAGTGTGAATCGAAAGACCTCGCCGCCGCCGTCGTTACTGCGGACCGCGCCGCCGTCACGGGCATGATCGTCACCAACGTTGCAGCTGCAAGCCAATCTCCTGCCGCCGAACAGCTTCGTTCTTACTTCGCTGCACATAAGAGCCTGACCTTCCGCATGTTGGTCCCCGGAGGAAAACAGCCACAAATGAAGGGACGTTTGGTGGTTGAACGTGACGGCGTCCTGCAAGTTTCAACTCCTTCCTCCCAGCCTTGGCTCGATACCAATCTCGCTCTGGTCAGGCTCGCGCAATTGATGGATCAGGAGTCAGTTCCGATCCTCTACGATTTTCACTGGGACATGTCGGAGGCTCTGCCCGATGCATGGCACCCGGACGCCGGAGCCTATGCATTGTCGATTGCCGAAGCGGACGCCATCCGCTCCGACGTCACCATCGATCTTCCAGGCTCGCTGCAGAGGGCGCTCGTCGCGGACGATCCTCGGGCTTGGACCCTTTGGAAAGCCATCATGCCTTACCTGGACTTCTCCTCTCACGCGCCAACGGAGAGGGTGCTGCCGGTGGTAAATCTCGGAGTCATCGTCGATGATGCGCAGGCCAGCTATGAGGCCATTAACCTGATGGCGCGTCATAACCTTGCTTTCGAATCCGTTCGCCCCTCGGGTCTCACGCCGGCGCGCATCGCAAGCTGGAACTCTGTGGTTGTCTTTTGCCGTTTGCATAAGGAAGCTGTCGCACTGCTTCGCAAGTTTGCCGCGAGTGGCGGGATGGTCGTTTTTGTGAATACCCACGATCCATTTCCCTGGCACTCGGCTCCACCGCTTCGCCGGGAATCTCGCGCGACCGTTTACGCCGTCGGTGCAGGCCAAGTAGTTGAACTCGCCGAGCAGGTTGTCGATCCAGAAAATTTCGCCCGTGACCTGCGCCGCCTCATCGGTAAAGAGCGATCAGCCCTCGCCCTGTGGAACTCGTTGACCGCACTCGTAACCGGCTATCACGAGCAAAGTCGTCCCGACATTACGTTGTACCTTGTGAACTACGCCGACCAGCCCGACAACGTGCAAGTACAAGTGAAGGGGCGCTTCACCCGCGTTCGGTTGGAAGCTCCTGAGGAACCCTGCTGCGTTACTCTGCCTTTCGTTCAACGCGGGAGCTTCACTGAATTTATGATTCCAGCGCTCCGCATTACTGCTAGAGTGCATCTCGACTCGGCTCGGGAAAGCTCCGGCGCACCATAGAGAGAGAGTTGTGGTGCGCAAAACCCCCGTCGCTCTCGCATCTCTTTGAGAAATCTTGGCTTGGACACAATTGGCGTTCCGGTCTTTCCACGACGCCGCAACCCTGTGGTTCGCCAAAATACTGATCTGATTCATAATCAGCCACTTACGAGCTTCTCATCTCGCAGAACGTGCCCATCACCGCATAACATTCGGGACGGGACGGAGGTTCGGATGGCTCCCGGCCACCGCCCTAACGTAGCACGCGAGGAGACTTTACTTGGATTCAGGCTCGATGATATTTTCCCTTTCGAGCTCCTTGGCCACAATTTTCACTAGAGCTTTAATTGCCTTCATCGCGGAACTGGCCTCAAACGTGTTGGTGGTTCCGGTCCATACCAGTTCTCCGTCGGGTTTAGCCGTGGCGTAGAAATTGACTTCCACCTGTGCTTCTTTCTCTGTCTTCATGTATCCGGGGGAATAGATCACAGGGTACAGAGCACCGTAGTAGCCGTAAAAAGTGCCGTAATAGGGCAAAGGGGTATAGACGTCGCCGGGAACGTAGGTGGTTTTCGTGTCCCGTTTCGTGAGGCAGGCGACCACGATGGCATCGAATTTCTGCTCTTTTACCAGTTCCCGCAGATCATTTTTGTCGATGGGAGTAGCGTCGGGGCGGGGGAGAAACTCGTAACTCGCCTCAGCCTTTCCTCTTGGACGGGAAATTGCGGCGACCAACTCATCCTCGAATTCCGCGCGGTTCTCCGCTTTGCCATTCAGAGCCAGAACAAGAATGTGTTTAAAGCTTTCCCCAGTAAAGTGTGGGTTTTTCCAGCTAAGCTCCAGTTTTGGTCCACTAACCGCGAGCGAGGCCAGGCTGCCTAGCAAAATGACGAGTAATCGTGATTTCTTGGCCAAACGATTTCCTCCGTGGTGCGAGTTTCTGCCCAGCTGAGCAGAGAAGTGTATCAATCACGGCTGCGCAGATTGCTACTGGCAAAACCGACAGCATCTCATTCGACTTGAGCAGATATCGAGCAACCTGGCTCTACTGTACCCTCGGCATATCGATCGTACATCGCTTCTGGAAATCGGAGCTTCTCCCGGGCCTGGTTCTCCTGCTCTTCCTCCCTCTCCTCAATCCTTGGGTGCGCGGCGATGGTGTCGGCTACTACGCCCCTGTCCCTACAGCATCTGCTTGTCGAAGAGAAGAGGGTATCCTGTTGAAATCTCAGTCGGACATTGTTTGGCGAAGGACAGGTGGACGCTGCGCATGGTCGTGCTCTGTTTATGAATGGCGGCTCTCGGGGATAACGAACCCACCGGGGATGCGGCGGTCCAGCGTCGCCAAGACGGCCTGGTTGGCCTTAGCGAGCTCTGCAAGGTGCCCGTCGGTGGTTTGCTTTGGAGTTCGAACCCACCTCGGGAGATGGGAGATGTCGCGGTCATCGGGAATGAAAGTCCAGCGCATTCGATGGCTGTTCTTCACCTTGAGCAAGAGCTCGCGCGCCTGTGCGACGGACGAGCCATACTGTTGAGCCTGTCCTAGCACACGCACAAAACCCAATTCGGTGATCGCACATGTTGCCAGGTCCGGAAGACCGCTTGCGTCGAGGCGCTCCACCCAAGTTGCAACCCGCGCATGAAACTCATGCTCCAATACGACGAGTGCAAGCAGAGCATTGACGTCCAATAGGTACCTCATGGAAAGTCGGCGAGGATCTCGCGCACTTCTACACTCGTCAGCTTGGGAGCCTTAGGACCGGCGGTTAAGACCGGCAATCCAGTGACCGGGTCTCGAATGATACGTGCCTTTCGCGAACGAACTTTTCGCGGAGTCAGCACAATATGTTGTCCTTCAACTCTGGCCTCCAGGGAGTCTCCCGCTTGCAGTCCGAGTTTGCGTCGGATCCTACTGGGGACGACAACTTGGCCTTTGGTTGAAACTCTTGTGAGCATGGTAAGACCATCTTACCACAAACTAGGCTCTCGCGGTGGATTGGTGGGCCTTAGTTGACGAGTCACTTCAACGAAAAGCCGACTTTAGCCAAGTGCGTGCCGGCGAAGCTCTCCATTCGCATGGCGCTACAGTGATTAGAGCAGTCTCTGAGGGTAATGAGTAGGAGCCATGGGTTCGCGCCTTTGACGGAATCCGGAGATCGTGGAGGGTTTGGCGTGAAGACTACAACGAGAGGCGCCCTGACAGGGCCTTGCGGAGAAGACGCCCACAAGCTGTCGACAGCTCGCCTTCAGCTTCGGTGCAAAAAACCGGGGCCCATCATGTATGAGAACCCCTCTCAGTCCAGTCGGAAGGAAAACTCGAGCTGCTCATCACGACTCGTCAAGAAATGATTAGAGCGGCAGGCGCTTAAAGACGGTTTCTGGAATCAATTCGACAGCGGTCATGATATAGCGCCAGAGTCTTGGGGTGTAGAGGACGTCCGGGGAGCGGCGTTCGAGGCAGCGCACGATGTCGCGAGCCACCCGCTGTGGATCGGCGAAGTGCACGGTGTTCGATAAATGGTCAGTCATGGGGGTCTCGACCGGTCCAGGCTTGATGGTGATCAGGCCTACGCCTGCCGGATGCAGGCGGCTGCGCAGTCCCTGGAGGAAGAGCGAGAGGCCGCCCTTGGCGGAGCCGTAAACGTAATTGGAGCGGCGCCCCCGATCTCCGGCGACGGAAGTGATGGCAGCGATGCAGCCCGTACGTCGGCGTTCCAGCTCGGCGGCGAACAAGGTAAGGATGGCTGCGGCACTCACGAAATCAACTTGCAGCTCCTCTAAGAGAACCCGAATGGAGTTTTCGGAGTCCTTTTGACTGTGCATGGAACCGTAAGCGAGGAGCACGGTGTCAAAATCGGGGAACGTGCGACAGGCAAATTCGAAGACTCCGTCGTGTTGCGCGACGGAGGATAAGTCAGCCGAATACGTCAAGACTTCGCGCGCACCGCGGACGAGTAAGTCTGCCTGGAGTGCAGCGAGGCGTTGTGGTGAGCGAGCGACGAGGAGTAACTCGCAACCCCGGCGAGCCACTTCCCGCTGGACTTCCACTGCGATGCCGGACGTCGCTCCGAGAATGATGATGTTTTTCATCCGACGAGCGCTTGCCGTCACCGGCGTTCTCGCAAGGTTCGTTGCTTTTGGAGGGGCGCTGTTTGTCATGGTGAGCTTGTCACACGTCTCCAAAACGAGGAGGACATCTTCGGATCTATGTACGGGACGAAGCTGCGCCAGCGTGGAAATGAGGTCTCAAACAGGATCGGACTCATGCGGGCGTCTTTCGCCGGGTACAACGCTCCACCGCTTTCCTGGACAACTTCATCAAGTGAGCGCATAAGCGTCAGCGTGCGCTCGCCTCGCATGGCGAAGTCCAGCGTGATGGTAAGTCCGGGGCGAGGAAAGGAGAGCATGCCGGCGGGTGGCGCTGAGCCGAATTGTTTCAGCACAACAAAAAAGGAACCCATCCCGGAGCGAGCGATACGATCGAGCAACTCCTCGAAGGCTTCAAGGTTCTTTTCCGGGATAACACACTGGTATTGAAGGAAACCTTCTTTGCCGTAGAGCAGGTTCCATTGCCGAATGGAATCGAGAGGGTAGAAAAATGAATCGTAAGCCACAGTGGCGCGGTGCTTTTTGACCGCGTGAAGCGCATAGTAAGCAGTATTGAAGGCGCGAACCGAGTAACGGTTGAGAATCCATGCCGGCAGTGCAAAGGGAAGTTTTGGGCCCCGCTTCGGGCGAAATGGTTTGCCCCGGCTAGGAGCATGGTTGCCGCGAAAGAAGATGCCGCGGGGGTCTTTCCCGGCGAAGCAATCTAGCCACGCCACGGTGTATTCGAAATGGTCGTTACTAGCGTGGCTCAGATCAAGAAAAGTCTGGAGGGATTCAAAGGGAATGGACTCGCCATCAATCCAGGGGCCAGCAACGCGTTTCAGTTGGATGTCGGCCCAGGCGATGACGCCGGTCAGGCCGAGCCCGCCGACAGTCGCGCGCAGCATTTCAGGATTTTCCTGGGAACTGCAAAATATTAAGCCGCTATCCGAGCGATGCAGGGCAATTTGGTGAACGTGAGCGCCGAAGGTCCCAGCACAGTGATGGTTCTTACCGTGGACGTCGTTTGCGATGGCCCCGCCCACAGTTACGAAGCTTGTGCCTGGAGTGACGGAGGGAAACCACCCTTTAGGGAGGAATACATCGAGAATATCGGCGAGAGTGACGCCACTCTCGCAGCGAACTACCCCCGTCGACTCGTCGAAACCGAGAATGCGGTTGAGGCGATGACAGTCGACAAGGTCGCGACCAGCGTTGAGACAAGAATCGCCGTAACTGCGTCCCAGCCCAAATGGAAGCAAGGAGCGGGGTTCAGCGGCCTTAAGAATCTCCGGCAGTTGGTCGTTCCAAGCAGGCCTGTGCAGGTACCGATGGACGGCCTTCGGATAACGGCCCCACGAGAGAATGCGCGGGGTGGATGGGGCTGGCGTGCGTGCAGGCAAAGTCGTCGAAGATTGATGCTGTTTATCAAGCACCCTAGGAGAAGACTGAGGGTTGGGAGTCATGCTGAGGCCGTGCGGTCGTAGGCTTTGCAGGGACCTGCTACTACCCTAATACATCAATTTAACACCATGCAAGCGATGGCAAGTCGGTGGAGTCAACACAACCATTGCAGCGGCACACCGGTACGCGATAAAATTCGAGTTGGTTTTCGATGTTCCTCCAATCGGCGAGTGCAACATTGCGAGACAGCAAGACTCGACATAGCGTTTTCGGGGTCCTAATTTGGCTGGCCAGTTTTCCCTTGATAGCGAGCTCCGGACAGCGCAGCGCTACGACTATTCAGGTCGAGAATTTAACCCGCTACATTCCAATAAGATCAGAACAGGACCTGACGGGTTCCGAGTTTGCGCGGTATGTCTCCAAGATGAGCCCGCAAGAACGCGAACAAGCGATATTGGAAGAAATCTCAAAGGGCAACCTTCCAGAGTTTCTTCGGAAGCTGGTGCCTGTTAAACTTCAGTGCGAGCTAGCGAACGGCAAGAGTCTCATCGCCACCATCTTTGTCACGCCCGACTACCTGGCCATCGGTTCCGACTCTGACTTCCTGCGTATTCCGATGAATCTCCATACGGCTGTAGAAATCGCGGAGCGCTTCGGATTTGTCCTCCCGACCAAGAAAATGGTTGACGCCATCTATCTTCAGTCTAGCTATCGCCTAGCCCCACAGCCGCTGCCGGCTAGCCCAGAAATGAGGTCGACTGCATACTATTCGACACATAACCTGATGATTGAGGATCAGCTCCACGCCATAGGAGCGCGGTTAGGAGCACTAATCTCCGGGGATAAGAAAGATGTCGTAATGAGCAATCGGCTGCAGATGCATGCTGGGCGCATTGCCATTTACGGCTGGCACCGCGGGCCGGGAGAACCCATTCAACCCTTGAGTACCGTGCACGGTGCGAACTACGCCGATTATAGTCATGGCATTCGGTTGATCAGTGAATGGGCGTTGATCAATGGCAAGATTCAATCCATCCGCGATCTTCTGCGGTATCCTTCAACAGCTAAGCTTTTTAGCGATGAAGGTCCCATCTACCTAAGGTTGCAGACTTCCGGCGAAAAGCAGGATAGTTCGGAAGTCGCGCCGCTCGGGAGCAACTGACCTAGTTCTCTTTGTTCAGGGTTCAGGGTCTTGCAGCAGCGAAAACTCAAATGGTAATTGGCATGGCTGTGTTCGTCCATTACCCGAGTCCCATGCCAAAACGGTGCGCGCCAGCGGCACCAGTCCTCATGAGCCCGAATGGTGTCAAATACGAACCAGCTACCTTTCATCTCCGTATATCCCAACTCCTTGCCGCCGCGACTTGACATCTGACTCTCGTTGAGCGGTAGATTCATGTGCTCCGCAGCATTGCCATTCAGGTCGTAGACGTCCAGCGAACTCTTGCATGCGGGAAAGTCGCCGGTTGGGTAAGTGTTGGACCCACAGCCTGTCCAGCTCCCGCCGTTACAGCCCGGCGTTTTCTTGCTCGCCGTGGCACAGATGCCGGTTTGGTATGTCGGGCCATAACTCCATGACTTAGTCGCGCTGTAAGCCTGATTGTGCGCAAAGCGCATGCGGTGAATCGCATCTTCAGGATTCAGTCCCTTCGCAAGGTCGAAGAGGTAGTCCGGCGGCTCGAGATCCCCCGCGCACGCCCCTTCCCATTCGTGGGCGTCGCAAAGGCGCTTCCCCATGGCCCAACAGATCTCTGCAGCTTCGCGGGCTTTCACCCAAACCACCGGATACGTGCAGGGAATGTCGGGAAATTCGAACTGATCGATGCACGCCTTGGCATCCTCGGGTTTTTCCTTGGAAGGATCGTACAGGGGAGCCATGTACTTGGCCTTGCAGATTTTCTCAAATCGGATGTTCTCATAATGGACATTTAAGCTATTCAATTTCTCCTTGCATTCGTCGGGCGTCACCGGATGCTGAGTTACTGCTGGATTCCCCTGTCCCATAATGCGTGAATTGGCAAATATCTTGCGGATCGCGTCGACTTGCTCGTCGGAAAGCCCGTGCTCACGCTTCAACTGCTGGAGCAGGATTTCATTTTGTTGTTCCCGCGACTGGTATGAAGCAGAGAACAAGTCGAAATGGACAAGCCCCAGGAGAATCAACAGTCCCAAAGACAACACACCGAGCCATCTCATCGCTTACCTCCCGTCACTGGTTGCGTCGCATTACAAAAAAGAAATCCCTGTTGTCTGGATAGCCGAGAAAACGGGGGACCTCACCGCCGGAAACGGTCTTGTCCACCTCGCTCATTCCGGTGATCAGGTAATCGACCGAGAGCTGCGACCCGACGCGACGATAGAGCGCCAAATAGGTATGCTCGAGTGCATTCATATCCAGGTGCATGCCGTAGCGGCAGCGGTAGGCCTGAAATACACGAGCCATGGCGGATGGTGTTGCATCCGAGAACACGCTGTAAATGAGGAAGCGCTTTCTTCCATTCCATTGCAGGGCCAGACCCGCACGTATTGTGCGCAACTTCATGTCCTCGGAACCAGACCAGTTGCCTGGACCCCACTTGCTCACGAACTGTCCAGGGACGGTTGACTGCGATCGCTCATCAAACTCGACAAGCGCAAGCCCGTTTTGTCGCGCATACTTGATCCTGGCGAGGAGACGGTCATCCTGAGCATCCCAGGACTTCATCTGGACCGAACCGTCGTCGAGCACAAAGATGGTCGCCAAGCCCGGCTCGAGCTTACTGAAGACGACCCCGTCTTCTATAAATCCGTAGTGGCTGCCGTGGTTCTGGCTAGCAAACGGCCCGTACTTGAATGCTCCATGCATGCGTTTAAACCCGCCCACGAATGTCGCCACCGTTCTACTGGCAGACTCTGGGCTGACCATGCCCGTCGCAATCAACGGGGAAATTGTTCCAATGCCGTCCGGACCCGGGAGCTTTGGGTCCTTCATTCCAGGCTGGATGTGTTCGGACCACTCTACTGAAGGATGTTCTGTCCCCAGCGCATAGCCTAGGTCGAGGCGATCGAGGTCAAAGGCAACCAGGTAACACAGCGAAGACGCCTGGACGGAGTCGAGGGCATTGACCGTTGCTTTGTAACTTTCCAAGATCGCCCGATCGACTACCTGCGGCTCAATGAGACTCACGTAAACGCCTGGGCTGCCTCTCGCCGAATACCATGCTCCCGGTCTCATGCCCGCCCGGACGTCCTCTTCCAGGCTGATCCCCAGACCGCTAGGCGTCAGAACGCGATCCGCGTATTTCGGATCGAGGATCGCGGGAAGCGGAGCGTCTTCTGTTTTCCCGCTCAGAGCAGTCGCACCAGTGTGACCTCCGGCGGCGTGTATCTGCGCGGTTTCGCGCTGCCTATCTTCGAGAAGGTGGTGGAAGATTACCGTGACTTTTTCTCCGCCCCAAACCTGGTTGCGAAAGAATTCGGCCGCTGCTTCCAATCTGGTGCGATGCCCCTTAACCGGGTTTCTGAGAAAGAGCCGACCATCGCATAGCGATGCATACGGCGCTGGCGAGTTCCTCGCCTGTTGTAAAGAGTCGGGTGTTCCGCCTGCAAAGAGGTTGCAGGGATGGTGGGCGTTTCCTTCCAAAATCTCTACTCCCGAAGGATATCTAGGGTCCAGAAGCACCTTCTGAGAATGCGGCTGAGGGTTTTCCAGGTGGTAGGTAGACTTGGAACCTCCCTGCCAGTCAACCTGCAAGAGATACCACGCATTGACTGCGGGATTGAGGTTAACGAGCGTGGCCATTCCCTGCATGCCCTTGTCCGACTTGATTCGGTTTGAACTGGTCTGACGAAAAGCTTGGAGATCCAGGATGGTTTTCGGCACAGCAGCTTCAGGTTGTGTGGTCTCAGTTTTTGGCGCTGCGGTTTCTTGGGCTGCGTCCCTGCTTTTTGCCATAGGCAACATTCCGACACAGGCAAACACCACGAGGCCAAGCGTAAACAACGTGAGCTTGCAGTAAGTGCGTTGAGAATACTTCTTTGTCGTGGGTACCAAGGGGCCTGGCCGTCTCCTTCGTGGGAAACTAGATCGCTATCAACGCCGCAGCCAGCATGAGCAGGATCAGAATAAGACTGGTCCGGTTACGCATCGCGAATACCAGGGGATCGTCAAGCATTTGCCCGCGATGCGCAACGAGCCACAGATGTCCTATCCAGTACACCAGCAACGGACACACGAGCCACAAGACCTGCTGCGTAGAATAAAGCGTCTTGACTGCACCACTTGCGATATAAAGCGAGAGGACCACGACCGCCGCATATCCGGTGGCCATGCCCATGGAGGCCAGCAACTCCGCATCATTGAGCTGATAGCCCCGTGCTGTAGCGCGATCCCCGTCGGCACTCCGCATAACTGTAAGTTCTGTATAGCGCTTTATGAGCGCCAAGCTGATAAACAAGAACTGCGAAAATGCCGCCAGCCAGACGGAGGGCCAGATCGCAATCGCTACCCCGCCCTCGATGATTCGCAGTGTATAGAGCGAGGCGAGAATGAACACGTCGAGGAGCACCACGTTCTTGAGATAGAGGGAATAGGCGGCCGCCACGGTGAAATAAAGCAGCAGGATTCCGACCGACAGCCCCGAAAGCAGCCAGGCCAGGCCACAGCCAAAAGCGGCCAGGGCGGGAGCCAGCCCGAGGCCGTAAGCCAGCGGCAGTCGTCCGGACGCAAAGGGGCGCAAGCGTTTCTCGGGATGACGGCGATCAGCCTGCAAATCGCACAGATCGTTAACAAGGTACCCGCTCGACGCACAGCAGCAGAATGCAACGAAAGCTATAAGCGTCTTTCCCAGCAGAACCGGATCGGTGAAAAGGTGCGCGGCTAAAAGGGGAACAAATACCAAAACATTTTTTAGCCACTGCTGAGGCCGCAGCGCGCTCAAGTATTCGCTCAGGCTCGCGCCGCGATCGTCAAACGAGGTCTCGCATTCCGCCACCTTCGCTACCGCCCGTATCAAGCGCGGATTGGCATCAACCACAATGGCTTTCCTCGCGGAAGACCATGCGGCCAGGTCACGGGATTCGTTGCCAGCATAGTCGAAGCCTTTTTCCCCGAACCGACCAACGAGACGCGCTCGTTTGCGTTCCCCGGACAAGTTGGTGGTGTCATCACTCGCCAGAACCAACTCAAAGAGCTTCAGATGATCCGCCACCTGCCCGGCGAATCGCTCGTCGCTGGCCGTCGCGAGGACAATTGATCGGCCTTTGTCGTGTTCGCCACGGAGATAGTCAAGAACAGCGGTTCGATAAGGAAGCAGTGTGGGGTCGAGCTGCACGCGCTCGGCAATCTCTCGCTTTAGGTGAGCCCTTCCCTTGAGCAGCCAGCCGGGCAGGGCAAACAGGGCTAAAGGTTGCTGGCGCAGCAAACTACAGAAGGACTCCAGTAATAAATCGGTCTTTATTAGCGTGCCGTCGAGGTCCACCACGAGCGGGGGCAAAGGACCGCCTGGCAAGGGCGCACTTCGCACTGCCGCACTTTGCCCTTCAAGGGCCGGAACAGAAGCATGATCAGCGTTCATAGGGCATTTGTGCGATGGTCCAACTGCAACTGGCCTCTCGTGAAGGTCAAATCTCGTTTTGGATGAGGGGGCATGACTGGGCAGCTCCTCCATGAAGTCGGGTTGTCTTGAGTGGTCTACTTCCAGGCCTTTAGAGAATCACGCTTGGGACTTCCTTGGGCGCGGTCTTCTTTCGATTCCGTAGTGACCCTGATTCTTTAGATGCTCGCTAAGGTCGAGTGGATTCCGTGCTGATAAAGACGATCGTCACCCCGTCCCCCACCGCCCAGTTTCTCCAGGATTCGGTAGTGAGAAAGGACCTGACCGGAATGAAGTTGCGATTCGGTCACTTCCTCCGCACTTCAGAATTCTCGCAAGACCGTGCAAACGAGTGGTTCCCGCATGCACGGGACATAATGCTCGGCGGCCTTTTCATCAGTCATTCCGGCGAAGATTCTATTCGAATCGAAGAGCAGATCATCTCTCCTGTTGTCTCTCGAACCCGAACAGCCCTTTGATTTTCGATCCGCGGTGAAGCGCGCGCAGCAAGAGCTAGGACATGCATTTGGATCTACTTCTGGTTAGGCTGCCGCGACGAGAAAGATTTGCGGCAGGATAACGCATCTGAAACTCAGCTGATGAGGATTTACGGCCCAACGCTCGGATTAGTCCTCACTAGTCGCCAAGTGTTTACGAACGAAACGGTCAACACTACGCCGTTAGGGAGGGAGGACTAATCCTCGCTGACGTTGTCCATCGAGGAATCGGCCAGGAAATTCGCTGCGGCAATGTGGCAGGGCGGGAGCGAGTCCAGTTAGTATAGAGTGTCTCCGTGCACAGCCGGATCTTGCTCATCGTCCTCGCTCTGCTGCCATCCCTCCCGGGATCGCCAGGGAAGGCCCTCGCTCAGAACGAACCTTCGTCGTTTTCTGAGTGGCTCGCGGGTGTTCGTGCCGAGGCGCTCGCGCGCGGCATCCGGCAGGACATCGTTGACCAGGCGCTCGGACCGATCGAGGAGCCTCTGGTGTCCTCCATCGAGCGCGACCGGGAGCAACCGGAAACCGCTGTACCCCTCGAAGCCTACATCGCCAGCCGCCTAAGACCGGCAACCGTCAGGACTGGTCGCCAGATGCTCCAGCGCTACCGGGCATTGCTCCGTCGCGTCTCCAACAACTACGGCGTGCCCGCGCCAGTCATTGTGGCCCTGTGGGGCATGGAATCGAATTTCGGTCGTCTTACCGGGTCCCAGCCCACCATCGCGGTCTTGGCCACGCTGGCCTGGGACCCGCGCCGCGGGGGTTTCTTCCGTCAGGAGCTTTTCGACGCGCTCGATATCCTCAATCGAGGGGACATCGAGCTCTCCCGGATGCGTGGCTCCTGGGCGGGTGCCATGGGGCAACTGCAGTTCATGCCTTCGAGTTATCTCAAGTATGCGGTGGACTTTGACGGGGACGGCCGCCGCGACATCTGGGGGTCGCCCGCGGACATCTTCGCCTCCATCGCCAATTATCTGAAGCAACACGGCTGGGTGAGGGGCCGGCAATGGGGACGCGAGGTGAAGGTGCCGCGCAGCCGCGACCTGAGCGTCCCGCGAAGAGAAAGGGTCTGCCCGGCCGCAAGGGACATGACCGATGCGCTGCCCCTCGAGGAATGGCGGCGACTCGGTGTTCGGCTGCCTGGAGGTCGTCCTCTGCCGAGAGCTAGTTTCCGCGCATCTCTCGTTACGGGTTCGAGCCGGTGTTTCCTCCTCTACGCCAACTACGACGCCCTGTTGGCCTACAACTGCTCTCACGCCTATGCGCTCAGCGTAGCCTTGCTCGCCGATCGTATCGCCCACTGAAGCAGCCAGGAGGATTCGCCTGTCCCTCGCCAAAACGTCATTTGCTGCGAAAGCGGTGCGTCGAGGTGTCTGAGCCGGCATCGTTAATCGGGACCTAGACGCAACCTGTCGCGAGTGACAGTGCCCTCATGGTCTTAGCTCGGATTAGATTTAGCCCAAAAGGAGCAGACCGAGGGAAGCTCATGCGGCGCAGGAGGTGATGGAAGCGCATGTCAGAGCGCAAGAGGCTCAGCGCCATGCTCCCTTACGTACGAAGATTCGATCAGACTGGGCTCGTTACTCGGCCTGACG